>NZ_CP019335.1:904387-1131887 GCF_002813915.1 Tenacibaculum sp. SZ-18
AACAAAGTTGGGATGAAATAACAATCACTCGCGATAGTCTCTACACAAGTCCATTTAAGGAAAAATTCAATGTTTCTGTCAGTAAAAATTTTATAGAATTCGACACAACTCACATTGTCGTTAAAAATCCCTATTTCGCAGACAAATATGAAGAAGCTGAAGAAGACAAGGATTACGTTAAAAATTTCCCCAAATCATTTTCAGTAATCTATGAAAATTCACTCGTTTCCCTTTTCGAGAATGGAAAGTTCACTTGTCTTAAGCTAGACAGTTTTGAAAGAGACACAAAACTTGAGAATAAACTAAATACTAAAAAATTCAAATATCATTGGATAATCGACAAACAATTAGGCGCATTATCTGGTAATTCAATTTATAGATGGAATGGAAATAAATGGATAAGATATAAAGACTATTTTCCTTTAAATAATCAACCTAAACTATTTGAAGACGATGAATTTATCGTTTATGGAGATTGTCACGGTGAATGGGGTGGAACAGTTTATTTCTTCGAAAAACAATCCTCAAAATCATTTTTTACCGAATCCACTTGCGCCAATTCAGTTATTAAGGACAAAAATGGATATAATGTATTGGCTCATTTGGGACACGGTGGAGGTTCGACTGAAATAAAAACTATAGCTGACCCGAGAAAATTGACCTTGGCAAAACCAATTGAAATTGGAAAAACATTAAATGGAGAGGCTTTAGGATATGTTGACAAATCAAATGCTTACAAGAAAAAGCTTGATTTTTATGGAGTTCAAATATTCTCATCTTTTAAATACCAAGACAAAGAGTTATTTATAGTTCATCTTTCTGACTTAACTTTTCTTGCAGAAATAAAAGGCAACGAAATTGAGATAGTACATCCTTTATTTTTTAGTGATTTATATACTCACGACCCAATTACCAACCAATATGGGAATTACATTTTGATGAGTTTAGACCATTATGGAACAGGACTTTATAGAGAGATATCAGTTTTAATAATAAACGGAAATAAAATATTAAAAGTGGACTGGAATGAAAATCACAGCCGCTAACAACGTATATAAAAAATAGCGGTTTATTCGCTTAAACAAAAGAAAATGAAATAAATTAAAGGTCATTGTAAACCTGAAAAATTAATGCATTAATCCGCTACTTTTCATATACAAGGCCGTTGTACCTCATTTACGAAATGACGAACAGAACAGAGACCATAAGAGAAAATGAATTGAATAAGCAAAAGCTTCACCAGAAGGCAATTGCCAGTTTATGTTCCAAATTGGGAGTTCCGGATTTAAGAGCTGGAAATATTACAATCCGAGACGAACGAAATTGGAGAACTAATGAAATCTATATCGATTACAGTTGGTTAGTTAATATCGCACAGTCGTATAAAGGATGGTGTTGGTTGTTTTCTATAAAATTTAATAAAACTGAATTTAGAGAATTTAAAAATCCTGAAAAATTAATTCAAGGACTTTTCACAATAGACAACCAAGGAAAAATAAATGAATTTTATATGATTACGAAAACTAACGAATTCGAGGATAAGATTAGAAATCTGACATCTTATGATATGTTTGATGCAAATCTTGGAATCACGTTAGATGGAGTTGGATATGAATATTTAATATTTGCACCAAATACTGAAATAAGGATGACTCTTAATAATCCAAATTCGGAAAGTTGGAAAATATGGGAAAAAGAGATTTGGACGATTAGCAAGAAATTAGCTCAAGACTCTGAAATTGAAGAATTGAATAAAATATTTGAATAAAAAACGAGGTACAACAAAACCTAAACTGCATTAAAACGCAGCTTAGCCGAAACGTTGTGCATAATTTGATCAAACAAAAACGTGAAAAAAATATTCATCTTGACTTTACTCTCATTTTTCGGTTGCAAAAACGAACCAATATGTACTGTAAATGAAAATAACGCTGGAAAAGAAATATATGATTTGGACGAGGCGACTTGTTTCATTGCATTAAAGCTGAAAAAGAAAAAATCTGACTTGAATTTGATTCATGACGCTCTACTTGCAGAAATGAATTATATGGAGAAAACTGGACTGACTTCTGACATTCCAAATCCTGAAAGCGAACCTGAATCGAATGTCGAACTGAATATTAACCAAATGGTGGAATACGCTCTGAATGAAGAGAAAGTTGACCTGACTAAAGAGGAATTATTAGAAGTCTATGATACCGAAATTGAATATTTAATATTTATCGGAGTCGTAGATGAATAAAAAACTATGCACAACAATGTATAACCGCAATTACGGCGGATTCGACTACGTCCGAATCCACTCGGAATTGCAAACGTCAGTGCTTGAACGAAAAATAGTAACTTTAAACCCGTAACTGACGGTTATACGAGACCGTTGTGAGCAATATGAAAAAACTCTTTGCATTATTAATTTTGACCATTATTTCAGCTTGCGTTAGAATGAAAAAAAATTGCGTGAATGCAAATAAAATTGAAAAAAAATCGACCGAGTATTTAGTTTCAAAATCAGATAGTATTTTTGCAATTAGAGAAAGTGAGCGGGAACAAAAAGCAGAATTAGAAAAGCAAGGAATTATAAGTGATATTAATTTTGAGAGTAATATTTACTTCAACCAGAATTGCTTTACAACAGAGAAGTTAGAATTTGCTTATTGCGCAATTGGAGCTATGCTTAAAAACGAGAATTTAAGAATTCGGATAATTGGTAACTTGGATAAATTTGAATTAAAAAACAATCCTGAATTATCACTCAAGCGGGCTGAATTTGTTCAGATGATTATGATTAAGAATGGAATTAAAAAAAATCGGATTGAAATACTTGATGTTAAAAACGACCGACCAAACGCTCCTTTAAATGAAAAAGGGAGAAAAGAAAATCGTCGAACTGATTTTGAAATTATTAATGAATAAAATACTTCTCACAACAATGTATAACCGCAATTACGGCGGATTCGATTTCGCCAGAATCCACTCAGAATTGTTAACGTTTCTGCTTAACCGAAAAATAGTAACTTTAATCCCGTAACTGACGGTTATACGAACCGTTAACTATCATTGTCGAGAATTATGTGAAGTTCTCCTTTTGATAAATCAAAGTAAGTTGTAAAACTGTACTTTTCAAGAGTAATTCCAGCTTTGTCCTTTTTTTAGAGAACTAAACGTTTGATGGTTTGGCTCATTTGCCAATCTCATTATTTCTTGATTGTCGGTTCTTGTTTTGTGTTTGACAAGTCTATGGCTCGTTCCGATAACTAAGCTTACTTTTTATTTTTGAGTAGAACCTCATCGTATTTTTAGCCAATTCTCGCTGAACGTTCTGATCCGTTCTTTTTCTAAAAAAAGGCTTTATACAAATCTTAAAATACGCAAACTAAATGCAAGTAAGGCTTGTGACTATTTATCTTTTATTGGCTGACAATTGTTCTTGTTTGAAAACGTTTAGTTTTGCATTCTGTCTCGTTTGCTTTCAGTGTAAAATTTTCTAAACGCTTTGAATTTTGGCTAGTGTTCTCCAACATTAGTTAACAGCGTGTATAAAAAATTGCTTCTTTCTCTATAAATCAAAAATTATATTTACTTTTAAATCATGAAAATGAATGAAAAATTGTTACTAAAATCATCGCAACTTTTCATACACAATTACGTTAACTATCATTGTCGAGAATTATGTGAAGTTCTCTTTTTGATAAATCAAAGTCAGTTGCAAAATTGTACTTTTCAACAATAATTCCAGCTTTGTCCTTTTTTTAGAGAACTAAACGTTTGATGGCTTGGATCATTTGCCAATCTCCTAATTTCTTGATTGTCGGTTCTTGTTTTGTGTTTGAAAAGTCTCTGACTCGTTCCGATAACTTAGCTTACTTTTCACTTTTAAGTAGAACCTCATCGTATTTTTAGCCAATTCTCGCTGAACGTTCTGCTCCGTTCTTTTTCTAAAAAAAGGCTTTTTACAACAATCAAATTACGCAAACTAAATGCAAGTAAGGCTTTTAACTATTTATCTTTTATTGGCTGACAATTGTGCTTGTTTGTAAACATTTAGAGTTGCATTCTGTCTCGTTTGCTTTCAGTGTAAAATTTTCTAAACGCTTTGAATTTTGGCTAGTGTTCTCCAACATTAGTTAACAGCGTGTATAAAAAATTGCTGCATTCTCTATAAATCAAAAATTATATTTACTTTTAAATCATGAAAAACGAATGAAAAATTGCTGCTAAAAATCATCGCAACTTTTCATACACAATTACGTTGCCAGTAATTTAAAAACATCGAACAAATGAATAAAACCACATCTGAAATTATTATGCTCGCAGGAACTGGAGCTAGTATTATTGTAGATGCAAATAGTAAGACTACTAGCGAATTAATAATGATAATTGGAAGCATTGGAAAAAAAAACGGCCATATAACAATTAGAAATTGTAATTCGAAAACGACATCTGAATTACTGATGATATGTAGAAATTATCCTGATAAAATAACTTTAGACTTAACTCAATAAGATGAAAAAAATTACAGGATTCTTTATAATATTAGTTGTTCTTTTTTTTCTTGCAGGTTACGTTTTAGTTGTATTTGACATTTTAGAACAAACTCTTTATAACCAAATTGCAACAATTTTGGGAGGTTTAGCTTCTACCGTTGGTTTATTGGCTTTTGTTCTGCCAAGTTTAAGAACCTCTGACATTAAAAATATAGAACTTGACACATTAAAAAGTTTAGCTAAAACAGCCGAAGAGATTCAGAAAAAAGAAGCCGAATTAAAAACTAGGGAAAGTGATATTTCGAGACTGGAATTACAAAAAGAGGAACTTGAATTTTTAGTTAAAAAAGCAAGTCTAAATCTATTTTTTAAAGAACAGCTAGAGCGGTACTATGAGACTTTAGATAAGCAGATTTCTAATAATAAGGAAATAACTAGAACGTTAAACGAAATTCGAGAATTGGAATTTAAAGTAAGCGAATTAGATATAGAAATAGATGAAAACCCAAACACGGAATATATTATAGAAATTATCAAAAAGGCACGTAAATACAGACGAACTGAAATTGAAATAAAAACACCTCTTGATGTTTTTTTCAAATCTATGGATAACGTAGCTAGGGCAATCATCGGAAAATAAAAAACTACTGGCAACAATGGCTATAAGTAATTGCTTGGTCTCACCTACTTCTGAAAATCCTCGCGGATATTCAGTTTGGTGTATACTTGCTAAGTTAAGTGTTAATCCACGCAACTACTCATAGCCGAGACCGTTAGCTGCCATTGCTATGAACAAAATCTATATTCAAAATAACTTAATAACTTATGAAAGTGAGCTCAATGGAAGACATAGAGCTGGGTATTGGACCACGCATAAAGACCAATCTTGGGTTTTAGATTTAGAAAAAGTAATCTCAATCGCAGGAATAAACTGTATGGATGGAGATAATGATAGTTATTTTCTTGGATTTATTGATATAGATTTAAAGAAATACTTTCTAAATGTTACATGGGAAATTGACGGATTTGAAATACTCAAACCACTGATTGAGGAAAAATTTAAAATAGAATTAACACAATGGCGGATTGACTTTTATGATGATGTAAAAATTCTTTATCCTGAATCTTTAAAAAACGAAAGATTATACAAAAACTCATTATGGAAAAGCATAAGAAAGTTAATGCTTTTTGATCACGTAGCAGATGGAAAATTAAATGATAATATTTTTAAAAAAACGTCAGCTAACAATGCGCATAATTAATTGCGGCTGAATTTCCTCAGCGGAAATTCAATCTTATTAATTATCTTTCCGCAACATCGGAAAATGACTCGCGTCTTTTTCCCGCAAAAAATCATACACAAATACGTTACCATACATATCACAATGACGCACAAACAACGAAAAATATTCTATCCGATTATTTTCTTTTTAGGAATAATTTTGATGTATTTTCAAATACAAATTTTTCGGAATACAATAATAAACTGGATAATTCCTGCGTCATTAATAATTGCAGTTGGAATAATAGCTTATCTGCTAGATTATAAGAATTATAAAGAAACTTATTTTCATTATGGAACAACGAAATTATATGCGACATTAAATTATTTAGTCGGATACGGATTTATAGCGTGTTCAATCTTTATGTTTACGAATTACTATTTTGCTGACCAAAACGTGAAAACAGAATCTTATAAAATTATTGACCGAACTTCAATACGTGGAACAAAAAAATCTGGAATTGGAAAGGAACAACCTGTATTTACAATAAAATACAAAGGACAAAATAAAGAGTTAGTTTTCGCTAACGAATATTATGCAAAAATGAACTTTTATAAATCTATCAAATTTAAATCAAGAAAAGGTTTTTTTGGATTTGATATTGTAGAAAACAAAATACTGAATTAACAAATAGCGGAATAAAATACGTATGGTAACACCGTGTATAATTAATTGCTTTGGCAGGTGCTTATTTGGAAAATTCCTTCGGAATTTTCTCGGGTTCGTATTTGTTTACTAATTTAGTTGCTTAAACACGCAACTAACCATACACAATTCCGTTGTAGTTCATTATGAAAAAGAAGCTAACCATAGTATTAATTGTCCTTGGAGTTTTAGGTATTGGAATTTATTTCGTTATGAACTTTTTATGTGAAGTTGGTGTCAAATGCAAAAATTGCACTCAGACTTCAAATACTAAAGAACAGTCTCAACAGAATGGATTTTATCTAATGGAATATGAACCATTAAAACAAGAGGTCGATTTAAAAAATCATGATGAAAAAATAACTTTTAAGGACGTGTGGGTTGAGTCACAGTGGTTCTATAACTCTGATAATTGTCTAAACACAAAACTTGAAAAGCGAAGCGGATACAATATTGTTTTTGAATTTGACAAATCTAATGAAGGCACATTTCTTTTTAGCTTAAGTCCAGTAATAAACGGCAGCATTAACAAGACCAATGGTGGAATAATGGAAACGAAAAAAGAAATTAGATTAAGCGCATTGACTGATACTTTATGGTTGCAAATCCATGAAAAAAATCCCAAGGACGGGGTTGGATGGAAAGAAAAATTGGACGGAGAATTAATCGGATTCGTAAAAAAATAAACGAACTACAACACTGTATATAGCAAATAGGGCGTTCGGTAGTTTAAGAAAGTTTGTGCTATGTACAAACACCGCCAAATCGTTGATTTGGCTTTTAAAATGAATAAATTAAAAACAAAATACAACGCTTTGGCTCAGTGCAAATCCGAAAGTCTATCGCTTTCTACTGCCCTACTTGCCATATACTAACCGTTGTACGCAAGTTGACCAATGAAACGTAAAAAGAAAATATTAATCGGAATTGGAATTCTACTATTCGGAATTTTACTATGGAGTTTTGGATTTGTCAATAGATATAATTTTTTGACTGCAAAAATTGATGTTATGAATGGGAATCCTAAAATAGTTACTGTTGGACTTCCAATCTTTTCGAACACTGAGTTGAATTTAATTACAGAAAAATATGGATTTAAAAATGTGAATTTTGGTTGTATGGTAACCCAATCTGAATTAAACGGAATTGACGCTTACAACGCCGTAATGGAAAGATATTTGGAGAAAAAAAACGGAATGAATTGGCGAAAGAAGTATGAAAAAAAAATCGATTCGTTTATTAAAATAAAACGTCTGAATTAAAACCAGCGTACAACACCACCTAAGCTGCATTAAAACGCAGCTTAGCCAAACCGTTGTACAAAATTTAAATAATGAAAAAGAATCTAAAACTCGCGACAATAATTTTAATGATTTTTGTTGAATCAATCTCGGCGCAACATTCTGAAAACTTTAAAAGAGTAACAGCAAATTTTAAACCGTCAGATACTACTCTCATAAATACAAAACATAAAAATGGAAATAAAAAGGAATTTGGTTTTTATTACACTTATACTTCAGATAATTATAAATATGAGAGATCTGCAGGGAAGCACACAAGATATTATTATAGTGGAGGAATAATGACTGAATCTTATTATGACAATTTTGGAATACTTCTTAAATGGAAACACTACAATAGCTTTGGAGTTCTAATGGAAGAGATACAAACATTAAGTATCGACACAAATGAGAAAGATTTAGACACCTTTTTAAATAGTGATAAATCTTATGACATCATAATACTTGAAAAAAAGTATGAATTCTCTCCCAAGATTTGTGGTTGGTTTTTATTTAAAGAAGGTAAGCGAAAAAACGGAAAAAAAATTGGAAAATGGATTAAGTATGACCCGTATGGAGATATAAAAAAAATAAAAGAACATTAAACATTGTACAACACCGTGTATAATCAATTGCGGCTGAATTTCCTCAACGGAAATTCAATCTTATTAATTATCTTTCCGCAACATCGGAAAACGACTCGCGTCCTTTTCCCGCAAAAAATCATACACAAATACGTTGGTAATAATTTAAAAAAACTATGAAAAAATTTATTATTTTAACCTCTATTTTATTCATTCAACTATCTTTTTCTCAAGACAATAGAGGACAAGATCTAGTTGGCAAAGAATTTGGAGATTTCGTTTTTGAGGATATTAACGGAATCAGCTATAACTTTAAAGAAAACAAAAAGCCCAAAATAGTTGTAGTATCTGCTTCCTGGTGTGGTCCATGTGTATACCTAAAAGAAGCAGTAAATAAGAATGTAGAAAAATATTTTAATCAAATTGACTTTATCTATCTCTTTTGGGATTCTAAAAAAGAATTGGTTAAAATAAAGGATCAATATAATTCAAAAGTTATTTTAATTCCATCAAAAAAAAGAAAAGATGATATTGCATGTATAGAAATAGGAGAATTTGAAAATTGTTTTGGATTCCCCACAGTTTATTCAATAAATACTGAAAATAGAATTCAAAAAATTGAAATAGGAGCAGCTGTAGAAATGAATGATGTACTTGTAAAAGGAGAATTGTATAGTATGTCAATAGAAGAAGCTCATAACCAGAACTATAAAAAAATCGAAAGATTAATCATACAATTGATAAAATAACTATTACCAACAATGCGTAAAATTAATTGCGGCGAACTTCCTCTTCGGTAATTCGCGCAAATTAATTAACTTAGTGTTGTAGCAAAAAATCTTGCTGATTTTCCCGCAAAAAATCATACACAAATACGTTATTATAAAAACCACTAATGAAGAATACAAGAAATTATATATTAAACTCTTATGTGCCTAACTATAACAGGGTCATTTCTTCTCTGTCGACAAATGATTTTGGTTTAGATAAATCGAAAAAAGCTTTTCTGGAATTGTGTGAATCCATAAAAGCTCTGATTGAATATCTGTGTATCGAGAAGGGATCAGAGATAATTAAAGAGTATGGCTTTGAAACAAACAAAAAAGCAAAAAAACTCCACAATCAGTTAATTGACAAACTAAAAGAATCTAATTCTAACATTCATGCCCTATGTAATTTAGCAGATGCATATAAGCACAAGGAAATAGACAGAGCTGGTAGAGTAATCAACTCTACAGATCAACTAGTTGAAATGCCAACCATCGTAAGATTTGAAGATGACTCTGGTTATTATTACAGTTGGATGAAAGTTTTAGAAATTAGAAAAAATAATGGAGTAAGGCTTCTAGCTATTAATGAAATGCTAACATCCTCTCGCCAAGTATTGAGACAATGTATTAAGTTTGGAGTTATTGATAAACTACCTGAATCTGAGCCTTATTGCCCTTTTATTCATCGAGAAGACTGCACTTCGGAATACTTGTATGAGACTTATGAAGGAGAGGATCTTGAAATTGAACACAATGAAGGAATTTTTGATAAAAATGAGAATACGCTAAGAAATGTTTTAGCTAGTGATGAATTCAATGCAGAATTGAATATAAAATTGATTGTCAAACCAAGGATTATTTAACAACTTACAACAAAACCTAAACTGCATTAAAACGCAGTTTAGCCAAAACGTTGCCAACAATTAAAGAAACCCGAACTGAATTGAAAAATCTGAACTTTGAAACGATACTAAAAGATGCGGAAAAATTCGTTCTGACGGAGAATGATTCATACATCCGAACTTATCCAGAATTTCTAAAATACTTTGCTAATATTGACCAAATTGAGGAACATCATTTGGTAATTTCAAGTCATTTTGTTTATGGTTGGATGCCGACAATCATTCAACTAAATCTGGAACAAAAAAATAAAGTACTGTTTTTATTAAACGCTGCGAAAAATGGACACATTTTGAACAAATCAGAATTGGAAATTCTAAAAAACTCGATAAATAATTCACTTGTTGGACTTTCAAAACTGTTGCATTTTATCAACCCAAGAGATTATGCCATTTGGGACAGTCGGATTTTTAGATACTTAACCGAAAAGAAAAGCAGTTACGGAATTGATAAACCCGAAAACTATCTCGAATATTTAAACGGACTTAAAATTATTGCGGAACATATAGATTACGGAAAATTACACTACATTATTGCTCGGAATTTTGATTATGAAATCCATCCGAATAGAGCTATTGAAATCACAATGTTTGAGACTGACAGAAATAGATAACAACGGAATAAAAAGTTTATTGTGAAAACAACAAAAGGAATAGAAAAAATAACTGTGGGCAACAATGTATAACCGCAATTACCGCGGATTCGACTATGTTGGAATCCACCCGGTAATTACTAACACTAGTTTTTTAACAAATTATGTAACTTTAATCCCGTAACAACAGTTATACAAATACATTTTAACACATATACAAAAATGACAGAGAAAGAAAATAGCCAAATTGAAGACTATGGGAACATTGTACTAAAGTTGTTTCTTAAAAATTCGTGGATTCTAATAATTGTATTAGGAACAAGCTTTATGCCCTATCTGATTACCAGAAACTCAATTTTATTATCTCTGGGTACACCTGAAGAAGTAGCAAATATTATAAATGGTTTAACAGCACCCTTTATAGGCTTTACTGTTGCAGTTTTAACTTTCCTTGCTTTTCATATCCAATATAAAGCAAATCAAAAAATTCAAGATCAAGTAAATTTTCAAAGCTTTGAAACTAAATTTTTACACATTTTAGAAAACTTTAGCAGCATTCAATCTCAAATTCAAGAACGGGAAGTAGATTTTCACAAAGCAATTCAAATTTTCGAAAATATTTATCACATTACTTGGCAGGCGAATTTGACTATTCATAATAGGCATGCATTATCTATGGCTGTCTCTATTTTTATGGAAGGCTATACAACAGATATTATGTATGGATTTTCAAAAGAAAAAAAGAAATTATATGAATCAGATCCCCTGTCAAGTAGTTTAGAACGTTTAGACCCAAAAGATGACTTACTTCATGATGCATTCCTCTATTTTAAAAGTGGAAGATACCCGTTAGGATATAAGGAAAAAATATACTTCGATAATATTAAAATTGATCTTTTGGTAAAACTAGGTATGGTGCTTGGCGAAAGTCCAGAAATAAATAAAACAAAGGCTGAAATTACAAAAGGATACAGGAAGGATTTTGAAAGATATTTTAAAGCATTTCATGTTATTGTCAATGAACTTGACAGTTTTACTAATAATCCTAATTTGAAAAGTTATGACGATAAGTTAACTTCATATTATTCTATTTTAGACAGCTATCTTATAGACGAAGAACTAGACTTATTCCTTCTCTATGTTACCGGTTCTGGTAGTTTAGAGTCTAATAAAATCGACTTTTTAAAGAAAACCTTCAATAAAAACGGTCATGAATGTAAAGATGGCACAATAATTAAATACTAAGCCCAACAAAGAACTGAGGTAAAAACCAACAACAATCTATTTAACTTAAGAAAGTTATAATTAATTACGTCTGAATAGCAACTATGTTAATAAGACAATTCTATCATCTCCTGTAGTAATTCCTCAGGAGATAGTTTTTTAGTAAGTCTTTCCAAGTTCTTTTCAGCTTTAGAAACATGACCAAATAAGGAGTGCGATACTCCAATCTTTTTTATAAGATTAATAAAATATTCTAATGCTATTATATTCTGATAGCGAACAAACTGATCAGCGTTTAAGTGTGGCACACCTTGACTTTTAACTACGTTGGAGAAATACTTTGAATACATATTGCAAAGTTCGTTATAATTTGTAGCGATGATTGCTTGATTTTGTAGCATGTTAATAAGTGTTTCCAAATTCAAACTAAATGGTAACTTTACAGCCATAATTATTACTATGTGCTTTACTAAATCAAATACAAAATCAGCAGAAGAAAACGAAAAAAGATTTAAGGCGAGTTTTATTGCACCAGAAATTTATCAGTCATACTACGCAAGATCTGGTTATTCTACTGATTATTTGTATATCATAAAGCAAAACGAAAGTGAAATTATTAACCCAGCATATTGGGGATTACTTCCAGAAAATATAACTATTGATAAGAGGCAAGAATATTTAAGTCAATATCGAACCTATAATGCCAGAGTAGATAAAATACTTAACAATCAAAATAGAGCTGCATATTTTATAAAGAGTCAACGCTGCATAATTCTAGCAGATGGAATATTTGAACCACATTACAGATCAGATATAAGTTATCCTCATTATATAAAATATCACGATCATGGTTTGTTTGCATTAGCAGGAGTTTATACAGAATTAGATGATGGTTTATACACTACTACAATTATAACTAGAGAAGCTAATCCTTATTTTGCAGAGATACACAATAAGAAAAAGCAAGGTACTTTTAGAATGCCTCTAATATTAAATCAGGAGGATGAATCAAATTGGTTATCGAATGATTTAAATACAAGTGATATAACGGAATTATTAAATAGCTTTACTAGTAAAAAGTTCGTTGATTACCCAGTAAGAAAGAGTAGTGGTCACCCTATAAATAATGCTGAAGGAATTCAACCTTTTTTTTACCCCGAACAACAATCGTTGTTTTAATTATTAGTAAAATATTTTTTGGTTTAATAATTAACCAAATAACTTATTGATCGTGTCGGATTCTTCCTTATGATAAAAGTCTTTCAGATAATGTTGAGTGGTTTCAAGTCTTGTATGCCCTAAAAGTTTAGAAATCATTAATAAGCTAACTTCGCTTTTTACAGCGTAGTCAGCAAAGGAGTGTTTTCCCATATGCATCGAAACTCTTTTGTCAATATCACATTGGTTAGCAACAATTTTCAGTGCTCGGTTTAAATTGTTGTTTTTTATGTAGATGTTATATTCAATTTGCTCTTGATCTTTAAATTCGGATTTGTAAAGAGGAGGGAAGACGTAAGTGTTATTTAATCCTTTGTATTTTTCTAGAATAGCTCTAGATTTTGGGTTGAGAGGAATAGTTCTGGTAGCACCTATTCTGTCTTTTACCTTATTCATTGTATAAACAATATTATTCTCTTTAATATTTTTCCATTTTAATAAACACATATCTGTGAAGCGCATACCAGCGGAATAAAAGCAAAATAAGAACATGTCTCTTGCAACATTCATTGCTTTAAATCTTTTCGGGATATCTAAATCGGCAATCTTTTGAATTTCTTCTAAGTTCAAAGACTGTTTAACAGTGTTTTCTTTTTCGATTTTGTAACCACGTGCTAGGTTTTCCTTAATTAAGCCATTTCTGACTGCAGTATTTAAAACCGTTATAATACTTCTTAGGTTTGACGCAATTGTATTTTTCCTGTTATCTCTTTTTAATAACCAGATTTCGTAATCTTTCAAAAATTGATGATTGATATCGGAGAAAGAGATAAAGTTTGAGAACATTTTTAATTTATCTAGATAATGTTGTTTCGTTTTAGCGGTTCTAAACTTTTTTCTCAGCTTGTCTTCATCTATTGTTGATTGGTAGAAATCAATAAATGACTCAGTATTGTACTTGATGTTTGCTTTGTAGATTTGTAATAACCTTTTGGCTGAAATTCCTTTGTTTTCGTAGTATATTTTCTGAACCTTTGTTTTTAAAGTATTTAGTTTGGCATTTAATTGTTCTTCTAAAGTATGTTTTTTAACAAGCTCTTTGTTGGAATCCCATTGTGTTTTTTTAATGGAAACTCCTGTATCGATATATTGAGTGTCTTTATTAGAGGTTGAAACCTTCAGTCTTAAAGCTTGAGTTCCGTTTTTCTTTACATAAGTATTAATTTGAAGGCTAAAAATCATTTGTTCTCTTTTTGTTCTCTATTTGTTCTCTTTTAAGTCAAATATAATTAAAAATAAATGATTATAAATTATAAAGCCCGCTAGTTAAATAGTGGGCTTTCGTTGAGTATACTATGTTTTCTGAGTTTACATCTCCATCGAGTGATAAACTTGATTTACGTCATCGTCTTCTTCTAAACGTTCTAAAAGTTTTTCAACATCTGCTTGTTGTTCTTCACTAAGTTTATTAGTAGTTGTAGGAATTCTTTCAAATTCAGAAGAAACAATTTCAATATTGTTTTCTTCTAAGTATCCTTGAATTGCACCAAACTGTCCAAACGGAGCATATAACATAATACTGTTATCTTCTTCGTCTGCAAAAACTTCTTCAACTTCAAAGTCAATCATCTCCATTTCGAATTCTTCTAAATCCATTCCTAAAGATTCTTCTTTTACCTTAAAGTTTACTACATGATCAAACATAAATACAACCGATCCAGAAGTTCCTAAGTTTCCATTACATTTATTGAAAGCAGCTCTTACATTAGCAACTGTTCTGTTGTTATTGTTTGTTGCAGTTTCTACTACAACTGCAATTCCATGAGGAGCGTATCCCTCAAATAAAACTTCTTTATAGTTTGCAGTATCTTTATCGGATGCTTTTTTAATTGCACGAGCTACGTTATCCTTAGGCATGTTTGCAGCCTTGGCATTTTGGATGACAACACGTAAACGAGAATTGGTTTCAGGATTTGGTCCGCCTTCTTTTACAGCCATAACTATGTCTTTACCAATTCTGGTAAAAGTTTTCGCCATTGCAGACCAACGTTTCATCTTTCTTGCTTTCCTAAATTCAAATGCTCTTCCCATTTCCTGATATTATATTTTATAAAAAATTCTTGTAAAAATAATTAAACTTGAATAACTCCCAAATTAAATGGCTTTTCAATTGGAGCATGGTTTGCTGCTTCAATTCCCATTGAAATCCATTTTCTTGTATCTAACGGATTAATAACAGCATCTGTCCAAATTCTAGCGGCGGCATAATACGGAGAAATTTGTTCGTCGTATCTAGATTTAATTTTGTCAAATAATTCTTCTTCTTTGTCTTTAGTAATTTCTTCACCTTTTTTCTTCAAGGCCGCAGTTTCTATTTGTAATAAAACTTTTGCAGCAGAAGCACCGCTCATAACAGCTAATTCAGCGCTTGGCCAAGCTGCGATTAATCTTGGGTCATATGCTTTTCCACACATGGCATAGTTTCCTGCTCCGTATGAATTACCAATGATAATAGTGAACTTAGGAACGACTGAATTACTAACAGCATTTACCATTTTAGCTCCGTCTTTAATAATTCCGCCATGTTCAGACTTGCTTCCTACCATAAACCCAGTAACATCTTGTAGGAATACTAAAGGAATTTTTTTCTGATTACAGTTTGCAATAAAACGAGTTGCTTTGTCAGCAGAATCCGAATAAATTACACCACCAAATTGCATTTCACTAGGCTTTGTTTTTGCACCTTTTGATTTTACAATTTTTCTTTGGTTCGCTACAATACCAACTGCCCAACCATCAATTCTTGCATAACCTGTAATAATGGTTTGTCCGTATCCAGCTTTATATTCATCAAATTCAGAATGATCAACCAAGCGCTCTATAATTTCCATCATGTCATATTGTTCATGACGTGCTTTTGGTAAAATTCCAAAAATCTCATCTTGATCTTTCAAAGGAGCTTTGCTTTCTGATCTGTTGTAACCAGCCTTTTCAAAATCTCCAATCTTATCCATCACATTTTTAATTCGATCTAAAGCGTCTTTATCATCTTTAGCTTTGTAATCGGTAACCCCAGAAATTTCACAATGTGTTGTTGCTCCACCTAAAGTTTCATTATCGATAGCTTCTCCAATTGCAGCTTTTACCAAATAACTTCCTGCTAAAAATATACTCCCAGTTTTATCTACTATTAAGGCTTCATCACTCATGATTGGTAGATATGCTCCACCAGCAACGCAACTTCCCATTACAGCAGCAATTTGTGTAATTCCCATACCACTCATTACGGCATTATTTCTGAAAATACGACCAAAGTGTTCTTTATCTGGGAAAATCTCATCTTGCATTGGTAAATATACACCAGCAGAATCTACTAAATAAATAATTGGTAATTTGTTTTCAATAGCGATTTCTTGAGCTCTTAAGTTCTTTTTTCCAGTTATTGGGAACCAAGCTCCCGCTTTTACGGTTGCATCATTTGCAACTACAATGCACTGTTTTCCCTTTACATAGCCAATTTTAATTACTACTCCACCAGAAGGACATCCACCGTGTTCTTTATACATTCCTTCACCAGCAAAAGCTCCAATTTCAATAGAGTCAGAGTCGTTATCAAGTAAGTAATCAATTCGCTCTCTTGCAGTTAGTTTTCCTTTTTCATGATGTTTTTGAATTCTTTTTTCTCCTCCTCCTAATTTTATTTTGGCTAAACGCTGTTTTAAATCCGAAGCCAACAACTTGTTGTGGTCTTCGTTTTTATTGAAGTTAATGTCCATAGATCTTTGTTTGTTTGCGAGTGCTAAAATAAGAAAATAGCAATACAATTCAATGTAATTAATTGTACGATTCGATGATGGTTTTTACCGTATTTTCAATTTCTTTATAACGTTTTTTTTTGTCTAGTATCCAAGGTTCTGATACACGCTCTTTACAGTCTGTTACGGAACACGATTCGCAGGTTACACCAACCACGTTTTTCTTAAAAGTATCTTCCTTGAAAAACTTTATTTTCCGTTTTAAGTGTGGCGATAAGAGCATCCCAATACTGATACTACGGTATATGTCTTTTTTAAAGGGATCTTTATTGGCAGAAGACAATACTAAATATTCATTGTTAGAGTTTTCATAAGACGAAATCTGTATTCCAGATGAAGATTTCTTTTGTTCTGAATATTCAAAGTCTTGAATGGTTTTAATGGACACCCATCTTCGGCAATAATGCTCTTGATTTCGATTCGCATGAGGCGCTTGCTGTTGGGTAATGTGTAATTCTTTACTTAAGCGATATTTTGGAGAATCTTTTTTATGTGTAAAACGTAAAAAGAATAAGTTTTTTATATTAAAAGCTGTAGGTAAAATATTCGTTAATCGTTGGTAGAAAGTTTCATCAGAACAATTGTAACTCGTTAGTATCTTATGAAGTCTAAGTGGATTCCAATCTTCTTTGTTGAATAATTCCTTTAGTTGATTGATTAATTGTTGTTTCGGTATGATTAGAGCTCCAGCGAAATAAGATGCAATGAAATTATTTAATACTTGATCAAAGCTTTCAAATTTAATCCAAGGAAACGTGTATAAACGATCTTCAATTTTTAAAAAATTATACGCTATTTCTTTGGCATAAATAAACGTTTTCTGTGCTTCCGAAATTTCTTTACTCAATAAAAGTGTATTTTTTTTTGGAATATAAATATTTCTTAATTCAGTTAATTTGATGTGTTTTGTTAATTCTTCATTATCAAAATTGTAATCAAATTCTTCGGTTAATATTTCTTTTAAATCTTCAGAAGTGATTTTTTTATTAAGATTGATATGATAAGCTTTTGCAAATTTTTCAACTCTTTCTTCAATATCTTCAAAATAATTATTGTGTGCTTCTTGATAAGAACGTAATGAAGCTAGGAAAAAACTTTCTCTAGTAAGATTGTAGTTTTGTGATATTTTAATTATCGTACTAATAAATGCGTTTACTTTAGCTGGTGCATTCGCAATAATATCAATTAAGTTATTTTCCTTTATACCGAAAAGATCAAGTGGAATTTCTTTTAAAATCTTAGATTGTAAAATCTCACCAATTGGAGCGAGGTTTTTATCTAGTTTCAAAGAGACCAAATGGTCATATGGAACTTCAAGACTTTCTGCTAAAATGGCAATTTTATCCGTTTTTGGATATTTTTTTCCCTTTTCTATCTCATTTAAATAAGATTTTGATAATCCTGTCAGTTTTCCTAAACCAAAAAGAGAGAGCTTTTTCTCTGTTCTAATTTGCTTCAATTTTAGCCCAAAAATAAGGCGAATATATTGTTCTTCTAGTAACATAAGTTCAAAGTTATGAATATTAGCGAACTTATAAAAATTGAATTTTTAATAAAAATAGCGAACGTTCGCTTGCAGAGTTCAAAAATATTTCATAACATTGTAGTGTAATTATTTAAAAAAGATAAAATGGAAATTAAAGCAATTCTAAATGATATTCAATTTAACGGGTTTGAAGTAGAGTCTTACCAGTCAATTTTAACGCCAGAGGCGAAAGCTTTTTTAATAGAGTTACATGTCAAGTTTAACAATAAACGCTTAAAGTTGCTTGAGGAAAGGGTAAGGATGCAAGAGTATTTTGATGAAGGAAATTATCCTTCTTTTCCAAAAGAAACAGAATCTATAAGAAATTCAGATTGGGTATGTAAACCATTGCCTAAAGATTTATTAGATAGAAGGGTAGAAATTACTGGTCCTGTAAATAGGAAGATGGTAATTAATGCTTTGAATTCAGGAGCGAAAACATTTATGGCAGATTTTGAGGATAGTAATTCTCCTACAATTTCGAATATTTTAAATGGTCAACAAAATTTATTTGACGCAAACACGAAAACGATTTCGTTTTATAATGATATAAAGGATAAAACATATAACTTAAATGATGAAACAGCTGTTTTGTTGGTTAGACCTAGGGGTTTACACTTAAATGAAAGACATTTTGTGTTAGATGGAGAAGAAATGTCAGGATCATTAGTAGATTTTGGATTATACTTCTTCCATAACATTAAAGTGTTGTTAGAGCAAGGAACAGCAACATATTTTTATTTGCCAAAATTAGAGCATTATTTAGAAGCAAGATGGTGGAATGAGGTTTTTGTTTTTGCTCAAGAATATTTAGGCATTGCTCAAGATACAATTAAAGCTACTGTACTTATTGAGACAATAACAGCTAGTTTTCAATTAGACGAAATTATTTATGAATTAAAAGATCATATGGCGGGTCTTAATTGCGGGAGATGGGATTACATTTTCTCCTACATTAAAAAGTTTAGAAATCATGAAGGGTTTTTAGTGCCGAACCGTGCACAAGTAACAATGAGCTCGCCATTTATGAAAGCATATTCTCAAAGAGTAGTTCAACGTTGTCATGTTCGTCGTGTACACGCAATGGGAGGAATGGCTGCTCAAATTCCAGTTAAAAATGACGAAGAAGCGAATAAAGCAGCTTATGCTAAAGTAGAAGGTGATAAGTTACAAGAAGTTAAAAATGGTCACGACGGAACTTGGGTTGCACATCCCGGATTGGTTAAGGTTGCAATGGATGTTTTTAATGAGCATATGCCAACTTCAAATCAAATTGGTAATAAGCGAGAAGATTTAATAGTTACAGAAGAAGAATTGGTTGAAATGCCTATTGGAACTGTTACAGAAACTGGTATTCGTGAAAATATTAATGTTGGAATTCTTTACATTGAAAGTTGGTTAGCTGGAAATGGAGCAGCAGCCTTATATAATTTAATGGAAGATGCTGCTACGGCAGAGATTTCTAGAACTCAAATTTGGCAATGGTTACACAAAGGTGTAAGCTTAGAAAGTGAAGATGAATTTGATGTTGAAATGTATCAAAAATTAAAAATTCAGGAGATTGAAAAGATTAAAGAAATGGTAGGAGAAGAATCATTTAAAACGAGAAGATTTGATTTAGCGATTCAATTATTTGATGATTTAGTCTTGTCAGAAGATTTTGAAGAGTTTTTAACACTTCCAGCTTATCAATACATTTAAAATTTAAAACAAAAAATGCCCCAAAATGCGGCAACATTTAAAGGGCAAGTCATTATTATAAACAACTTATTTTAGAAATACAATATTATGAAAAATTTACCACAAGGAAGTTACAATTCTGCATTAGAAACGGTAAGAAACTTAAAAGAAAAGTTCGGTAAATCATGGAACGCTATTAGTCCAGAAAGTGCTGCTAGAATGGCGACACAAAACCGTTTTAGAACTGGTTTAGATATTGCGAAATATACAGCCTCAATCATGAGAAAAGATATGGCAGATTATGATGCTGATTCTTCTCAGTACACTCAGTCCTTAGGATGCTGGCATGGATTTGTCGCTCAACAAAAGATGATTGCGGTTAAAAAACATAATAAAACTACAGATAAAAAATATTTATACTTATCAGGTTGGATGGTAGCGGCATTACGTTCTGAATTTGGACCATTACCAGATCAGTCTATGCACGAGAAAACAGCAGTTGCAGGGTTAATTGAAGAGATTTACGATTTTTTGCGTCAAGCAGATGCTATTGAATTAAATGATTTATTCAGAAGGTTAGAGGCTGGAGAAGATGTGCAAGGTCAAATCGATAATTTCGAAACACATATTGTTCCGATTATTGCAGATATCGATGCAGGTTTTGGAAACGAAGAAGCTACCTATTTATTAGCTAAAAAAATGATCCAAGCTGGTGCTTGTGCAATTCAAATTGAAAATCAAGTATCAGATGCAAAGCAATGTGGACACCAAGATGGTAAGGTAACTGTTCCACATGAAGATTTTATTGCAAAGTTAAATGCTGTTCGTTATGCATTCTTAGAATTAGGAGTTGAAGATGGAGTTATTGTTGCAAGAACGGATTCAGAAGGAGCTGGATTAACTCAAAAATTACCTGTCAGTCAAGAGCCGGGAGATTTAGCTTCTCAGTATTTAGATTTCGTTGAATGTGAGGAGGTATCTTTAAATGAGGTTACAAATAACGAGGTGTTATTAAAGAGAGATGGGAAATTAGTTCGTCCGGTAAGATTAGCTAATGGTTTATATAAATTCAGAGAAGGAACAAATATCGATAGGGTTGTTTTAGATTGTGTTACAAGTTTACAAAATGGAGCTGATTTATTATGGATTGAAACACCAACTCCGCATGTTGGTCAAATTGCTGCAATGGTAAACAGAATTAGAGAAGTAGTACCGAATGCTAAATTGGTTTACAACAATTCACCATCGTTTAACTGGACTTTAAATTTCCGTTCGCAAGTGTATGATGCGATGGTTGAGGCCGGAGAAGATGTATCGGGTTATGAAAGAGAGAATTTAATGGATGCTAAATATGATGGTTCTGTATTGTGTAATAGAGCCGATGAGAAAATTAGAACTTTTCAATTGGATGGAGCAAGAGAAGCGGGGATTTTCCACCACTTAATTACATTGCCAACATACCATACAACTGCACTTCATATGAATGATTTAGCAGAAGGATATTTTGGTGAGAAAGGGATGTTAGCTTATGTTGAAGGAGTGCAGCGTCAAGAAATTAGAAAAGGAGTTTCCTGTGTAAAGCACCAAAGAATGGCTGGATCTGATCTTGGAGATGATCATAAAACATTCTTTTCAGGTGACAATGCTTTAAAGGCTGGCGGGGCAAAAAATACATCTAACCAGTTTGATTCTAAAGCAACAGAAGAAAAACTGGCAACAGTAACAGTGTAAAATACTAAAACTTTAAAACTTTAAAAGTTTTAGTCAATTATTTGTTTACATATATTTCTAGTTTGAAGTAAAAACCACTTTTGTTTAAAAGTGGTTTTATTTTTTTAGAAAATTGTTGTAACATTTTATGACCATGAGCTACATATTATTTGTTGAATAATTATTGTAATAATTTTTTTTTAACGAAATTGCTAACTTTAAAAATTGTACAACTATAAAAAACGCACAAAAAATGTCTGATGATTTTGATTTATTAGAAACAAATTCTAACGAGAAAACTGAAAAAGTTGATGTTAATTGGGGGAAAGCTATCGATAGCATGAAATCTAAATTAGCACAAGAAGACGATCCTCAGGTGAGACAGAAAATCTTAAACGCTACATTAGACGATGTTGTAAATATGGCAGAAAAAGATAGAACTACTCTTTTGGATGCTATTAAAGATTTAACGGATTATCAAGATGAAGTTGGGATTATTTTTGAAAAATTCTCCTCGTTAAATGCTGATGAACAAAAAATTATTGACGATGCACAAAAAGCTTTAGAAAGAGCTAAGATAGAATTAGAAGATGCTCAAAATAAACCAGACACTTGGTGGAATAATCTTTGGGGAAGAAAGAGTAAAATTGTTAAAGCGGAACAGGAATTAAAAGAAGCAGAGAAGATTCGTTCAGGCGCAGATAACAGAGCTAAGGCGATGTTTCAGGAGCGAATTGAAAGCGCCGATGTGCAAACTTTACTTTCTGAATTATCATTTAAATCTCAAGCAGCTGTTACACGTTTAAAAGAACGTGAAGTCGAAATTAAAGAAGTTGAAGATAAGTTACAAGTTGCTATTGTGGAAGCGACAAAGAATCACACAAAAGCACTTGAAAAGAAGAAAGAAGTTGAAGGGCAATTAGAAGAGCAATATGCATTATTGAAACAAGCTCGTCAAGAGTTAGAAGAAATTGCTGATAAACAGTCAACTGAATACGCTCAAGCTATTGGTAAGGTCACTAAGTTAGAACAAAAAGTAGAAGAACTTGAGGGACTTAAAAATGCGTACACCACATTAGCAGCTAGTAAAGACAGTTTCGTTCACAAGCACAACTTAACAATTAAAGTGTTAACATCATTACGTAGTAATTTACAAACACATAGAGCAAAATTGAAGTCAGATACAGAAGAGCGTTTAAAGTACTACGATGGATATATTGTAGCGTTAAAAGCAAGAACAGATCAAGAATTTGCCGCTATTTTAGAACATTTAGGTGTTAAAACAGATGAGCATATTGGTGAAACTTTAGCAGCAATGCATACTGCAAGCGCAAAAGCTCGTCAGGAAATGATGGATAACATTCCAGTTCATGAAAAAGTTATGCAAGGAGTATATAGTTCTTATGCTGAAGCTTTACAAGAAATTCGAAATAAGGATTCTGAAATTCAAAAGAATTTTGCTGATCGTTATGGTATCGATATGAAAGAATTGTTTGAGGATTATTATAAAGCAGATGCAAATGCTCCAACTGGTGATGATACACCATCAAATGATCCAGAAACAGAGACTAATGATGATGACTTGTTATCATAACTATAAAATGAAATATGTTAGAGGCGGTAAATTTTACCGTCTTTTTAATCTGTAGAAAAAAGAACTTTTAGTACGAATAATTTAAAATGATTGTCACTCCATTAGATTCTGCTGTATTAGATTCAAAAGAACAATATGTGTTTTATCATAAAATGGTAGATTTTGTTCTTAAAGAATTGATAGTTAATATTCAAAGACAAAACCTATGCAGTAGTCAAGAGCTCGTTATTTTTAAGCAGTTCACTGATTTATTATTGTATTCAATAGAGGCAATGCGTGTAAAATACATGTATGATGAAGATGATAATATGAAAATTGATTTAACAGAATCTGGGTTCCCAAATTATTTAGAGTTTAGGTATTTGTATAATGATTTGGAGCTTAAAAAAGAGTATGCTAGTAAGTTGGAGAATGTTGAGGATTTAAAAAAAGAATTTTTGGACTCTTTGCTGAGGAAAAAGCAAAAAATAAAACGAAGAAGATTATTCCAAGCTGCTTCGGTAGTTTATTATAATTCAGTGAAACAACAATATATTTTCAATCGATTTGTTCAAGGGAAAATTTTAAAAGCCCCTGAAAATAGTCCAGCTGAATTTTTAACAAGTTGGAGTTTTTATGACGTTTCCGATAACAGACCGTATGTTTGCTTTATGTATTTCAATTACGACGGAAAACGAATTGAAGATTATAAAGACAAATTGTATGCAGTTCTTCGTGAAAGTGGAGACCGTAATATGGCCTTAGATACACTAGCTCATAATATCGATAGAAAATTGCCAGATGTACATCCTAAGTACATTAAAAGAATCGATTTAGGTCCGTTACACAATGTATTCGCCAAAGATGAAAATCAAATAACACACTCAATACTTGAAGGGATTGCGAAGAAGGAAATTCCGTTGGAATCTTATGCGTTATCCTTTAAGACAGATGAAGTTTTTTCTGGAGGTACTTTCAAAGAAGGTGGTTTCTTTTCAAAGCAAATTTTACAAAAGTGGAATGACGTTGAACACAGGAAATATGTATTTGCACCTCATAGAATTATTCAAATGTTATATAACAAAACACCTGAGGTTTTAAATAAACTCGCTAAAGAGCCAATTCAAACATCAGATTTAAAAATTGAAATGTAATTTGATAAAGGTGAAAAATTTTTTACTTTTCTTTCTTTCTGTTATTCTGATCAGTTGTAATTCTAATGAATCTGGAAATTCTAAAATAGCAACTGATGCTAAAAAAGTTCAAATAGACTTTTTAAAAACAAAAATAGCGATGCCCGATGGTTATGTTGAGGTTTCTCTAGATGATTTTAAAAAGAAACTTAGTAATGTACAAGGTGATCATTTTTTCAAGGCTTTAACAAAAGAAAAAATCTTGAACTTAGAATCTACATTACAGAAATTTAAGATTTTAATTGATAAAGACAACGTTGAAAATGTTATTTGGGTATTTCTTGGTAAATGTATAAGCCTTAATAAAGAGCTTGCTAAATGATTTTCAATTCAACATAAACAGGAATTTAATGATAGATATGCCCAATTAGGATACACCTATACTCAAACAGATAGTAAATTTCTTACTGCTAGAAAATTTAGCGCTATTAAGATAAAATCGATTGTTGAGAAATTCGGAAATAAAAAATATCAAACCGAATACATTATTAGCTTAAATAAAAAGACTTTTGGAGTTTTTATAAGTAATTACAAGGACATTAATTTCGACAATTATATAAGGTTAATTTAAAAGATTGCAATTAAAAAACTATGGAACACAATTCAACATTTCCAATAAAGAAGAATGAATTAGATATGCTTCGTGACGAAGCCAGTGGATATTTAAAAAGCATCCAATGGGAACAAAGTCAACGAGCAAAGAATAAAGATAAAGATGCTAAAGATGAATCAATTTTATTGTTTTTGTCGAAAGCAAAAGGAGGTAGTGCTTCTGAGTTAACTTCAGTTTCAAAAACAATTTTGGCGTTAAAGAAAAGGTTATTACCTGATTCTGTTGCACTTCCTATGTTTTTGAACCAAACTTTATATGCGGTTCAAGAGGGGTTAACTTTAGGAATTTGGATTAAAGATAGTTATAATGATGCATCAGGATTATCGAGTTTAGCAGAGAAGAGGTCTGCTTTAGATACTTCAGGAAAAAGAGAGTTTGAAAGTAAAATGCAAACAGCAACTGCTTTCCAATTGTTTGCTTCATCGTATAAAATTTTACACGATTTAAAGCCCCACGCTTCTGATGATTTATCTGTAATGAAGCAGAAATTTGCAGGAATTCCAGAAGTGTCGTTTTTCTCACCGCTAAAAGGAATTTCATGTTGTCTTTTTTATTATGATAAGTATTTATCACATCCAGATATTATTGGTTCTGATAAAGATGTTATTGACTTTACAGTAGTGTATTTTGAAGCTTTAATGGATGAAATTTCTCTAAGAAAAAGTAGCTTAGAGTACACAGAAACAATTACCGATAGAACGTATAAACTAGAAAATTCAGATTTTGCTGTTTCAGGCTGGGAAAACACATTTAGTGGAACAGCGAAAAGTGTTGAGTTTAACAAAATTCAGTTTGAGCAAATAGTAGGTAATAAAGATGCAAAACATTTTGCTCGTCGTTTAACAGAACGTTTGTTGAGTTACGATTTCGATGCTCAAAGGAATCCGTTTCAAGAGTTAGGAGGATTTATGCCTGTTTTTATGGGATATGGAATTCCAGGGACAGGAAAAAGTATGTTGATCGCGGGAATTGCAACTCGATTAAAGGAGCATTCAGATAATTTAGATATTCCGTTTCTATTCCATCCAATGCCCGACACCTTAATTTCTACCTTCCAAGGTGGATCAGCTGAGAAAATGGTAGAATGGATGAAACCAATGCAAGATCCTACGAAGTTAATTTTTGCACCAATTGATGATGCAGAAAATAACTTACAAGAACGAACAGCACAAGGAGTTTCTGCTGGAGTTAAAGAAGTAATTGGAGTTTTTTTACGTTACACTGAAGGTGCTTACGCAGTTAATTATGGAAATAGTTCAATAGGATTATTTACAAATCTACCAGAAATGTTAGATAAAGCAGTTATTTCACGTGTACAAGGTCGATTTAAAATTGATGGAGCACGAACAGAAAATGACTTTTTAGATCAAGATTACATCTGGTGGCGAAAGTTTGAAAAAACAATGCCTGAGTTTGTGAATATGTCCAATCCATCAAGTTATAACTTCTTAGGAGATCAAGGATTTGTAAAAAGTATGGGAGATGTATTAAATAGTATCGAAAAACCTACAGAAGAACGGGTTCATGAGGTATATGACAAAGTAGAACACCAATATAAAACGAACGAGCATATGTTCTTTGCAAGTTTGTATAAAGAAATTCAAAAGATTTTTCCATTTTTTTCTTCTAGGGATGTTCGAAATATTCAGTCGGCGATTTCATTACGTTTAACCGATTTTGATTTAGAACGAGATTGGTTTGAAAATCCAGAAAGTTATTTCAAGAAGGATTACGAAACGAAGTTTAATATGCTTCAAGAGTTAATGAAAACAAATATGAAAGGATTAGACTTTTCTGAAATCAGAAGACAAGAAGTTGTTCGTTATTTAGATAATGTTGCCACAATAGCTGATACCGATTTTAAAAGGAAAGTTGATGCGCGTATCAACCAAATGAAAATTGAAATAGAAGCACGTAAGAAATTTGAGTAAAGCTGATTTCTTTCTAAATGAATTACTTGTTATGATATCGTGATTTTTATTTCGATTATTATCGTTTGAAATCTATTAATCAAATTTACGTACTATTTTATCAAAACCTAATATCATTTAATCAGGATATTGTTCATTGTTTGAATATCAGTTGTTTGGGTTTGTTAAAAGGTGAAAATCCCTATATGATTTCTTTGATTTATCCAAAGGAAATACTACCTTTTATGCTCGATCAAATCTTATGCCCTAATGAAAATAAACTACCGAGTAATTGGTGTTGGAACTTCCGCTGGCGGATTAGAGGTTTTAAAAGCCTTTCTTGAAAATGTACCAGATAGCTTTAATCATGCGTTTGTCATTATTCAGCATTTGGCTCCAAACCATAAAAGTCGTATGGTGGAATTACTATCTAGAAATTCTAGATTACCGGTGGTTCAAGCTGAATTAGGCATGAAAGTTCAACCCGGGCATGTATATTTTATCCCACCTAATAAGAACCTGACCATTAAAAAAAATGCGTTGATTCTTGAAAAAAGACCAACAGTAAAAGCGTTGAATTTACCAATTGATATTTTCTTTAGGTCATTAGCACTTGAGTTTAAAGAAAAGTCAATAGGTGTTATATTATCTGGGACAGGTTCAGATGGAACAAGGGGTATTAGAAAAATAAAAGAGTTAGGTGGATTAGTTTTGGCTCAAGACCCTATAGAAGCCGAGTTTAATGGTATGTCTAATAGTGCAATTGGGTCTGGCTTTGTTGATTCAGTATTGCCTGTAGCTGAAATTCCTGAGGAAATAAATTCTTTTATAAATCATGCTGCGTATATAGAAAAAGATAAGAATGAAGACTTATTGGTTCAGGAAGATGTCTTAAAGAAAATAGTTCGATTCGTTAATCAAATTACAGGTATTGATTTCTCTAATTATAAATCTCCAACCTTAAATCGAAGAATTTTCAGAAGAATGAGTATCACTAAAACAAAGACAATTAGGGATTACTTAAACTATCTTTATGAGAATGAATATGAAGCCGAAATATTGCACAAGGAATTTTTAATAGGCGTTACAAGGTTTTTTAGAGATGCAGATGCTTTTTCTATTATTGAAAAGGAGATTATTCCTAAAATATTTGAATCAAAAGATAAAAATAGTACAATTAAAGTTTGGAGCGTTGGTTGTGCTTCAGGTGAAGAAGCTTTTTCCATTGCGATTTTATTGAATGAATATTTAGAGAAAAATAATATTGATCAGGAGATTAAAATTTTTGCAACTGATTTAGACTCGGATTCTATCAATAAAGCACATAAAGGTGTTTTTGCGCAGAGTATTGAAGGAGATATAAAACAAGAATATCTAGATAAGTACTTCCAAAAAGAAGGTAGCTTATATGTTATCAAATCAAAAATTAGGAAAAATATAATTTTCTCACAGCATAACACTGCATATGATGCCCCATTTAATAATATGGATTTGATTGTCTGCAGAAATTTACTTATTTATTTACAATCACATTTACAACAAAAGTTACTCTCTAATCTTCATTATGCAACTGGGTTAAATAAGTTCTTGTTTTTAGGTCCAAGTGAAACTTTAGGAGATCTCTCTAGTTCATTTAAAGTTCTTTCCAGGAAATGGAGGATTTATCAAAATATTAAAACTTTTAAGGGAGCTCGTTTTGCGAGAAGAGTTACGAGAAGTGATGATGTTGATACAAAGAAAATGTCGGCATCAATTAATGATAAAAGAAATATTGATCAAAAGCTATCTGAAAGTTTATCCAGTCTTTTATTAGAAGAGTTTTCGGCTTCAAGTATTTGTATTGATAGCAATTATGAATTGATAAACGCTGACGGTAATTTTAAAGAATTTATAGAACTACCAGAGAATAAAATCCGTTCGTTTAATGTGTTAAAAATGCTACCACAAGAAGTAGCTTTAGCATTAAGTACTGCTTTAGCGAGAGTTGAACAAGATAAAGAAAAGGTTAGATACGATAATATTTCTTTCGAAAAAGGAAATAAAAAAGTGGTTGTTAGTTTAATTGTTTCTCCCGTTAAGAAATTAGCGAGTTATCGTAAATTATATCTAGTTGTATTTAAAAAAGAAGATCCATTTTGCGATATTGCATCAATTTCCACTACTACAAAACCAAATATTGATTATAATATTATCGCTTCTTTAGAGGAAGAACTTAGAGATACAAAGGCAAATCTTCGGTCAAAAGTTAATGAAATTGAAGTTTCATACGAAGAGTTACAATCAACAAATGAAGAGTTGTTAGCTTCAAATGAGGAAATGCAAACTACAAACGAAGAGTTGCAAAGTGTGAATGAAGAATTACATACCGTTAATGCCGAACATCAAGAAAAAATATTAGAATTAGTTCAGTTGAATGAAGATTTGGAAAATCTGCTACTTTCAGTTGATATTGGTGTATTGTTTTTGGACGAAAATCTAATTATAAGAAGGTTTTCGCCTTCGCTAAGAAAATTTATAAATATTACGGACTTTGATATAGGGAGATCAATTGTTAATTTTAAATCAAATTTAAAAGAAGAACATCAACAGACTTTAATAGATAATATTTCAAGTGTAATTAGTACAGGCGATATTTATGAAGAGGAAGTTCAACTAATTAATGATTCTTGGTATTTAAAAAGAATCAATCCTTTTATTAGTGATCACAATAAAATCAAAGGAGTTGTAATTTCTTTTGTAGATATCAACAAACAAAAAATTACAGAACTTCAATTATTAGATAAAGGAAAATTCTTAACTGAGTTAACGAATTTAATGCCAGGTCTAATATATGTATACAATCATGAAACGAATCAAAATGATTATGCAAATAGAGATATTGCATCTGTCTTAGGATATTCTAAAGAAGAAGTACAAGAATTTGGAAAGGATTTATTATCAAAAATTGTTCATCCGAATGATCTTTCTAAGGTGTATGAAAATCTAGCTAAAATTCAAAATTCTGACGATCATATTACTCATGATATTGAATACAGGGTTTTGCATAAAGATGGAAAATATCGATGGTTGCTTTCCAAAGAAACAGTGTTTGATAGATTACCATCTGGCAATATGAGGGTTATTGGAGTTGCTAGTGATATTACCCATGTCAAGAATACGGAAAAAGAATTGTTGGAAAAATCTAATTTCTTGTCAAAAATAGTTGAAGTTTTACCAGGAATTACACATATTTATAATCAATTGACAGAAGAAAATGAATATATAAATAAAAAATTGCATAAGGTATTAGGTTATGATAAAGAAGATATTAAAAATCTAAAGTCTAGTTTAATTTATGAGATTATACATCCCGATGATTTTGAGAGAATGTTAGAACACCATGAAGCTATTTCTAATTCAAAAGATAATGAGGTTCTTGATTTTGAATACAGAATTAGACATAAAGACGGAGATTATCGTTGGTTTTTATCAAAAGAGATTATTTTTGAAAGAATACAGGGTACAAAAAAAGTAAAGTATCTCGGTATAGCTACGGATATTTCAAAAATAAAAGCAGCAGAGGAAAAGCTGAAAGAATCCAACTTAATGTATAATATTATACTGGAAACAACTTTGGCGGGTTATTGGGATTGGCATACGAAAGACGATCATATTTACTATAGTCCATCTTTCAAATCAATGTTTGGTTTTGAAAATAACGAAGTAGAAAATACACCTGACTGGTGGCAAAAACAAATACATCCTGAAGATTTAAGTAAGACATTCCAAGTTATAGAGGAACATGTAAAGAATAAAAATGAAGGGCTTTTTTCTAGCGAGGCTCGTTATTATCATAAGAACGGATCAATAGTTTGGGTATATTGTAAAGGTAAAGTCATTGAGTGGGATGAAAATAAAGAACCTCTTAGGATAATTGGGAGTCATGTTGATATTACTCATATTAAGGAAGCTGAGTTAAAGTTGTATGAAAATAATGTTATGTATAATAGTATAATTGAAGCTACTTTAGCTGGTTATTGGGATTGGTATATTCAAGAAGACATAGCTTATTATAGTCCGTCTTTTAAAGCTATGTTTGGTTTTGAAGATCATGAAGTGCCTAATGACTTTGGATGGTGGCAAAATCAAATTCATCCCGATGATTTACAAGGTGTACTTGATAATGCACAAGCACATATGGAATCAAAAGGTAAAGTACCGTTATTTAACGAAGTTCGTTATTTCCATAAGAATGGTTCTATAGTTTGGGTTCGATGTAAAGGAAAAGTTATGGAATGGGGGGACAATGGAAAACCAATTCGACTAGTTGGAAGTCACGTTGACATTACCAAAATTAAAGAAGTGGAGGAAAAACTTTCCAAAACAAATAAAATGTATAGCAGCATCATTGATAGTAGCTTTGTTGGCTATTGGGATTGGCATGTTAATGATAACTATGAGTATTACAGTCCATCTTTTTTATCAATGTTTGGATTTTCAGACGAAGAAGTGGCGAACTCACCGAATTGGTGGAAACAACAAATGCATCCTGAAGACATTCCTGGAGTACTTGAATTATTTGATCAGCATGTAAAGTCAAAAGGAAAAGTGCCTTACACAAAAGAAGTAAGGTACTATCATAAAAATGGAAGGTTAATTTGGATATATTTCAAAGGGAATGTAATTGAATGGGGCAAAGATGGCGAGCCACTTAGAGCAGTTGGAAGTCATATAGATATCACTAGATTTAAAAATGGAGAAGTAAAGTACTTTACTTGAATAACTGTCTAAATTCTAATGGTGACATACCTGTATTTAATTTAAAGCTACGTTCAAAGTAACTTAAAATTTTAAATCCTAAATCTTGTGAGATAGTTTCAATTGGAGATTCCGTTTTTACTAAAAGAGTTTTTGCTTTTTCAATCACGAATTCAATCACATAATTTTTAGTGTTTTTCTTTGTCTCTTTAAGTAGTAAATCGTTTAAGTAGTTTGAAGATAAATTAACATTCTCGGCAATAAATGAATTCTTAGGTAAACCGAAGGTTTTTAATAACCCTTCTTTGTAATAGTCATTTAAAATAAAGTTAACATTGTGTATTATTTCAGTATTAAAAACTGATCTTGTGGTAAACTGACGCTCATAAAATCGAGAGCATAAATTAAATAAGAGTACTAAAGTAGAAATAATAACACCATGACTATGTATATCTATTCTTTGATCGATTTCTTTTACAATCAGTCCAACACAATTTTCAATAAGTCTTTGTTCATCTGCCGACAAATGTAGTGCTTCAGAGTATTTGTAAAAGAAAAAGTTGAAGTCATCGATTTTATCATAAAGAACAGTATTTCTAATAAAATCTAAGCTAAAGACTAAAAACCACCCTTCTGATGCTTTTGTACAATTTTGGTCAAGTTTTCCCGATTTATTTGGTTGTCTAAATGTAATAACACTTTCTGTGAAGTCATAGGGTTTCCTGTCAAACATTTCACCACAACTCCCATCTCTTAGGGTAATAACAAATAAGTCTACCTCCAGTCTCATTTTAAGACCCTTAACACCATTTTTAAATTCATCTAAACCGACAAAGCTTATTGAAGGATGCTTTGGTTTGGATAAATTAAAGATATGATGAAAATCAGATATTGTTTTAATTTTTGAGGTACTATGCCTCATATATAAAAGGTTAATTTGGACAAATATCGTTATAAAATTCGAAGTTTATAAACATTAATACGAAGATTACTAGCATTTTTGTAAAACTATTTAACCTTTAAAATTCTTGTTTCCTATACTCTTGTGGTGTTTTGCCTGTTTTTGCCTTGAAAAGTCTACTGAAATAATGTGGATAATTAAAACCTAGTTTATGTGCTAATTCACTGATTGAATATGCTTGCTGATTTCTCAATAAGTGTTTAGACTTTTCAACTACAAAATAGTTTATATAATCTTTGGTGTTTTTTCCAGTTTCCTTTTTTAGAAGATTACAAAGGTAGTTAGGTGAAAGTTTAACATACTTTGCAATATGCTCAACTTGTGGAATACCCTTTTCCTCAAATAATTCATTTTCGTAGTAAAACTTCAAGAAATTATCAATTTTTGTTACGATATGATTATCGCGAGTCGTGGAAATATTGAATTGCCTTTCAAAGAAACGTTTACATAAATTTAATAAAACTTCAAGTATTGATGTAATAACTGCTGATGAATGATTGTCAAAATTCGATTGAATTTCATTTTTAATAAAGTTTACGCAGTCGGTTATCGTTTTTTGTTCAGCTTCAGAAATCGAAATAGCTTCGTTAATTTGGTAATCAAAAAACTTATAATTATCTACTTTATCGAATAGCGGAGTAGTTTCAAGCAAATTTTTATCAAATACTAAAATCCAACCGTTTAAAGAGTTTAATTGTGAGGTGCAAGACAAATTAACTACTTGGTTAGGTTTCGTAAATCCAATAACACCATTATCAAAGTTGAAGTTTCTTTTGTTGAAAAAGATTCCATTATGACAATCCTTTAATGTAATTGTATAAAAGTTTAAAACATATTCTTCCTGAAAAAATAGTTTTGAAAAATCAATATTGTTTGTATCTATAACGGCAATATTACGATTATGAGGTTTTTCTAGGCTTAAAATATCGAATAGTTCAGAGACCGTAGTAATATTTGTATAATTCATTTTCACAGATTCTTTTTTTTTGGAATTTACAAAAAAGTGAAGATTAAAAAAAATAAAAAGATGTTAAAAAATTGTTTTTCAGTACTTTATTCATGTTAAATATGTGGTAGTAAACAAAATTCCTATTTGTTGAGTGATTTGAATTCGTTTGCTTTTAATTGTTGAATGAGATTTTAAAGGGCTAAAGAAAAGTTTATTTTATGTTGGTGGTAACATAGTTGATTTGTGATGTTTTTTTAAAAAAATGTTTGTTTGATTAATTTTCATTATATTTAGTTCGAATTTATTTATCGAAAAGCACTACTAATCAGTTTGTAATTGCTTTTTTTGAAAATATGGATGTATAGGTCAATAGGGTATAACTGCAATAATTTTGAGGGAATTTCTTTTATTCTCTCTTCATCCTTCAAAAAGATAAATAAATGTAGAAGACTGTTTTTCTGGGGGAAAAACAGTCTTCTTTGTTCAACAGTAATAGTAATAAAAATAATCCCTAAATTTATCAATACTTTTTTATTTGAGATCAATCGGGGGAAATCATTGTTCTCTGATTCAAATTTACTAGATAGTTCACTTGTGGACTAACACTAATTTCACAAAGGAGAAAACAAATCAAGTGCACTTTAATTATAAATGAGTTTTAATTTATTGTAAATATTTAATGATAATAATGGGAATAAAAAAAAGACCGTTTTTTCTGTGGTGAAACAAAAAACAGTCTTTTCTTAATCAACATGAATAGTATTAATCTTTTTAATCTGTTTACACTTATTTATGTTTTAAATCAATCGGGGATATAATCGTATTTTGAAAAAAATAAATAGTAAATTCCTTTTCAGAGACACAATATTTATAGTTTGGCAAACAAAAAGACAACGTCTTAATTTTGGGTTGATAGCATCGGGGGAATTCTATATGTTCATTAAAAAAAAGACTGTTCTTGTGAGGGAAAAAACAGTCTTTCTGTTCAACAGTAATAGTAATAATAATAATCCCTAAATTTATTAATACTCTTTTTATTCGAGAGCAATCGGGGGAATAATTGTTCTCTGATTCAAATTTACTAGATAGTTAAATTGTTGACTAACACAAATTTCACAAAGAAGAATACAAATCAAGGATACATCAGTTATAAGTTAATTTTAAGTTATTGTTAACATTTATAAATCTTTAAGAAAGATGTAAACAACAAAAAGACTGTTTTTACTGGGGGAACAAAAAACAGTCTTTTCTTAATCAACATTGGTAGTATTAATCCCTTCAATTTATTAATACTCTATACATACATGAAATCAATCGGGGGTTTAATTTCATTTTGAGATAAAATTAAATTAATCGTTACCTTCTTACTAACACAAATTACACAAAAAAGAAAACAAAAATATGTTATGTGTTGTTTTTTAGTGTTTTAAAATGTGTTTTTATAAATTTCTATGACATAATTTGTAACTATTGAAGAATTTTAGCTTCTTACAATTACATAATTGGTTTTAATCTAAATTTCTTTTCGGGCTTACTATATTATAACAATTGGTTATTTTATATTTGAAATCCATTACCAAAACAATGCATAAACTAAAAGAAGCAGACTTATATAAAGGAGAACTAATTCCGGTGAATGGAAAATTAGTGGAACGATATAATAAATGTTTAATCAAACTCGGTTTTACAGCAACCAAGTTAACTTCCTTTTTTATTGATGGAATTGGTTGGAGTCCAGAAATAGCTGAAGAAAAAGATGAAATACATTATCTAAATCATGGAGAAGCAAACCCTCATTGTATAATTATTACACCTTTACAAAAAGGATTACCAGTATATAATCCATATCATTCTTTCGATAGAGAATTAATGAAACAAGTTTTTAAAAAACATCAAAGTAGAATTGAGAATATAACTCGGGATTCTGCAATATGTGTCGATTTTGATCAGAATATTGATGTTTTCTATGAACCATTAGATGTTTTAAAGTATAAGAGAATTACAGTTAAGTTTAGATTAGTTGATGATTTAGATAAAGCAAAGGAAGAACAACTACAATTAGTTGAATTATTTAATACTGATAATAATTTTATTGATGAAACAATTCATCAACGTTTGCTCGATTCTGCTAACAAGTATGGAGATCTTAGAGAAAGAGAGATTAGTTTGGAGAATATTATCTATGAAACTGAATCTTTTTACACAGAGGCTTTTGGAGGTATTTACGTATTAAAAAGTTTTTTGTCTCCAATTTTAGTTTTCGAAAATATGAATGCCTATCAAGTAGCAATTCAAGATACTACTCATAATGTTTCCATGTATCATATTTCACATTACGAATTAATTGAAAAGTTAACATCTCATTTAATAATTGAATGTAATGTTCATTCCGAAGTCACTTTGCAACGATACGATCGTATTAAGAAATATGTATTAGCAGAATTTATAAATGAAGAAACTCATGTTACGAAAAATATTTTAAACGACAGTGTGTTGTTTAAAGGATATTTAAATAAAATCGGTATTTCAGCTAGAAAAAGAGTAATGGGATTAGATAGATATTTGGAAAAAAAGAAATCCGATCCAAAAACTAAGGTAACTGACTTTGTTGATAAAGACATTTATATTGCTTTACATAGTCCGCATTCATCTTTAGGTCCAAATGAGCAAGATTTGGTATGGAAGTTATTGGTGAGTATCTCACCAAAAGATGTACTATTCTTATATTGGTATGATAAAGAAATCTTTTATGATTTGTATCAAAAATGGAGTAGTTCATTAAAAGATTGGGTAATAGAAACTATAAAGAAAAATATATAAACATGACACTAGAATTAATACTTTTTGTAGCAGCAATATTATTTGGAATTGTGTTGTATTGGAGAGAATCCAACGGAAATCAATTGTATCGTTTTTTCAATAAATTAATATATTCGAAAGATTTACAAATGAAAGAAACAGATACAAAAGGATTCGTTTATCAACAATCGTTTGTATTGCGTTTGGTGTTCATAACATCACTTTTCTTATTAGGAATTATTATTGTTCAATTTTTATTACCAGTAATAAGTATTACTACAATTTCTCTATTTATGTCTTTGATTGTAGGGACTATTGCGGGAACATATATCGCAGGTTTTATTTTTAAATCTGGAGAAGTGATTGATGAACATTCAGATTCTTTAGGAGATATTGTAAAAGAAACAATTGTTAAGGGAAAAGACTTTATTGAAGATTTAAAGCCTGAAAAGAAAGAAGAATTATTAGAAGAGATAAAAAATGATAAAAAACCAACGAATGAACAAAAAAGTGCTCGTGAGCGTTTGAAAGATAAAGGATTGCTATAAAGAAATTCAATTTCTATTAAAAAGGAAGAAGCTCAACCAAAACCTAAAAAAATGATTAAAAACTATTGGAATAAAGGAGGAAAGCAAAAGTTTATTGTAATTTTTATTTCACTAATACTGTTACTCTTACTATTCATTTTACGAGATGATTTTCAACCTGGTTTACTTTTTTTACGTAAATATATTTTTATCATTTTATTATGTTTTACAGTAGTATTTTTCGGGTTAAGAAAGTTCAGAAGAACAGCGAGTACCGGTGGAAGATTACTTACTTTATTTGGAATAATTTTGTTTTTAGGTAGTGTATATTTTATCGGATGGCATTTAAAAATGTACGATTACATTAAAACCTATAATGTATTCAATAGTTTAAATCGAGCTGAAATTAAAGAATTACCATTAACACGTAATGAAAGAATTCAGCCATTGATGAATATATTTTCAATGGCGAACGAATCTGTAGGAGAAACCAAAGATGTTTCTTTACCGCACTTAGTTAGAATTGATACTGTGAATAAATGGACAATGGCAATTCAACCAACAGAGAAGTATGCATGGCAAGGAATAACAGATAATACGGAAGAAGTTTTTGCAGTTTCAAGTACAACACCGTTTCCTCGTTTTTCAAGTGAGAACAGAATTCCAGTTACTTTCTCTATAGGAGAATCTTTAAAGTTTAGTAGAAATACATATAACGCTGTTGTACAACGTTTCAATATTTTTCAATTATTTAATATGGAACCGAGTGACACTTATTACATGAAAAATGATAAAGGCGCCTGGGTTCAAGTAGTGAGTTTAATTAAATGGAAAGGATTCTTTTTTCCATATCCAAGTTTTGGTGGGGTTATGGTAATTGAAAATGGAGCTCACGATTTTAATGATTATGTCGAACGTATTTTAATTGGAAAAGGAACTTATATTTCTCCCGAAGAAATGCGTAATTATCCGTATTTAACAAAACAAAATACACTGGCCGAAAAAGTTTCTCGTTTGCAAGCAGAATCTTTAAAGTTCCTTGGAGGATTTAGTGATCCATTACCATGGAATATGGAAACAGCTATCAAAATTCCAGACTTACCAGACGATCAAAACCAACAACCTTTTGTAACTGATTTTGATTTCTCTGATACAAAATCAGACGCGTACACAGGATTATATCACTGGTTTGGATTAGAACCTGTTGGAGAGGAAAGAACCAGTTTAACATATAGTGTTTTTATTCCTGCAGATGGTACAGATAAATTATATTATTATGATCACGCTTCTAAGAAGCAAGGATATGCAGGTGTTTCTGCAATGCCGTTAAAAGTTATCGAATCTCGTAAAGAGTTTGATTGGTCAGTAAATAAACCTGTAGAATTTCGACCATATATTAAAGAAATCGCTGGTAGAAAACGTATGTTCTTCTTAAGCACAATTTCTGCCATAAGAGATGAATCTAGTAAATTTGATGGTTCAGCAACTCCTGATTTAGCTTTAATCGACAGTGAATATAGAGATGTAGTTTGGATTGATGCAAAGCGCCCAAGTAAATGGGATGGAAATGTATTTGAACAATTAGGTGAGGCCTGGAAAGAAAGTGAAACTTCTAATGAATATTTCAAAATAAACTCAAACGTTTTTAAAGATCAAAAGAATTCGGTACTAGATTCTATCAATATAAAGTTGAATGATAATAAAAACGATAAAGTAATTGAAAAGCTTCAAAAGCAGATTGATTCTATTAAGGCTTTGGAGAAGAAGGAATAATTAGATGAATTTATATTCAAAGATATTAAGCGCAAGATATTATTATGTCTCTAAAACTAATTGGCGTCATCCATATATTGCAACTATCTCGTTGATTTCAATATTTCATTCACTGAATATATTTTCTTTACTAAGATTGTTAGGGTTTAATCTTTTAGATTTAACACAAGAATATTTTTCCATTCTTATTATTGGAACAGTGGTCATTATATTTTTGATTCATGAGTTGTTTTTAATGAAAAGAAAATCTTTAGATGATAGATTGGAGTTGATAGAAAAGATTAACCTAAGAAATTATGATTATCTCCATTTAATGTATGAATTGATTACAATGATGTTTTTGTTTTATGCTTTTGCTATAGCTTGGGTAAATTATTTTTTCGTTGTATTATTTTTAGTTGGAATTAATTTAAACCATCATTCCTTAATAAGTATAAAGGATGAGATGAAGTAAAAGAGATTTTTTAGAGAAAGATTTTGTATTAAAGCTTTATAAAACAAGATAGATCAAAAGGATGAATAAATTTTATAAATCGTTGGTATTACTTCTTTTCATTTTTTTAGGTTGTAAAGGTGGGAAGATTGAAAATTCTAAAAGTTTTGATTTTCTTGAAAAAGAGGTTCGTTTTCCTGATTACTATGAAAGTTATGATAGAAGAAGATTTGAAAAAGAGATGGAAATACAAAATGGTGGGGGTTTTATACCTAAATCAGATTTATATTTAAAAGATAAAAATTCTTCTAATTTTATTATGGTTACTGCTAGAAGGTTTAACAAGAAAGAAAAGGATTATCTGGAGTTTTCTGATCTGTACAAGTTGAAATATAAGTTAATCGAAGTAGAACAAGGAAGAAATTTGGTGTGAAAAGATAAATCTTTCAATAAAAAGCAGGGCTGTGTTTTGTTTGCTTATGAGTTTGATTATTCTAATACATATTATTGTCATATCAGAAAATTGGTATTTGAAGATTATATTATAAACCTCAGTTTATTTAGTACTGAACGAGACATAAAAAAAATAGATGATTTCAGAAAGTTTCTTGAATATAATATTGATAAATCACTCTTCAATAACTGTAATACTTCAAAAATGGTTTCAGGGTACTTAAGGGATCATTTTGATATGTAATTACCTAGAATACAAAATCAGCGCAACACCAAGCATAATTCCGGCTAATGGTAAGAGCTTTTTACGTTTATTTTTCTCTTTAAATAAAATTCCACCTAGAACCACAGCAATTATAAGTTGACTTCTTTTAATTGCAGATAATAACATAATCAATGCTTCAGGATCTTGAAGTGCTTTGAAATAAAAGTAATCGGCAGTTTGTAATAAAATTCCAACAGCGGGAATTGACCAACGCCATTTAAAAGCTTTTCGTTTCTCAACCTTAGGAAACCAAATAATACTTAAAACAATTAGTAATATTAAAATACAATAAAAACAAAACCAAAACTGTAATGTTTGTGGGTTTAAACTAATTTTCTGAATAAGAAACTTATCATATAAACCACTTGAAGCTCCTAAAAAGGTTGCTCCAATAATAGCATAAATCCATTTGTTGCTTTTAAAAATAATTCCTTCTTTTTTTCCTACTTGAGAATATAAGTACACAGAAAAAATAATTAAGAAGAAACCTATCCATTGATATAAACTTGGTCTTTCTTGATAAATGAATATGGCTCCTAAAAAAGTAAAAAATGGTCCTCCGGAACGAATAGGAGCAACAATAGTTAAAGGTAAATGTTTTAAAGCTTGGTATGCTAAAATCCAAGAAGAACACATAATCATCGACTTTATGAAAATAAAGCCATGTTTTTGTAATGGAATATCTTGAATAATGAATCCAGCTTTTTGAGTTACTTCAGGAAAAAAATGTGAACCAATATAAAAAGGTAATAAAAGTAAAAGTCCACTAATTAAGGTTCCTAAAAGTACAGGATATACTTCATTATTTTGAACTGCATGTTTTTTACATAAGTTGTGTAAACCTAGAAAAAGTGCAGCTAAAAGACCTAAATACATCCACATGATTATCGTTTTTTAATTTCGAAGCTGCAAAACTAGCTATTATGAATGATTTAGGCCTTATGATTTATAAGTAATCGTTAAGATTCTACGATACCGATTGAGTTGTATAAGGAGTTATAAAAATATTATAAACCTTTATACACCATTTTTATATCGCTTCGTTTGTACGGAGAGTTTTCTTCCAGTTGTACTTCAATAAAACCGAACTTTCTATAAATATATATAGCATTTTCAAGTTTGGTATTAGAATAGAGTAGTAGTTTGTTGAAGTTATTCTCCTTCGCGAAATTAATACACTTTGTCATTAATTGTTGACCAATTTTGTAACCTCTATTTTTTGGAGAAACAGCCATTTTTGTTAATTCAAATGTTCCGTCATCGTCTAAAGGCATTAAAGCGACGGTACCAACAACTTCATCATTTAATTTTGCAAAGAAAATATATCCTCCTTTGTCAATAATATATTTTTGTGGTTTACTTAAAACTTCTTCATCAAAAGGTTCAACATAGAAATAAGTTTTTAGCCATTCTATGTTTAGTTCATAGAAATACTGAGCGTATTCCTTATTAAAATTTGTAATTTCTAATTGTTGTTTGTAGTTTAATATGTAATGTTCCATAATAGCGTCACTAAAGCTTTTTTCAATAAATTTTTTCTCTAAACAGTTTATATGTTCTATCAAAGAGTCTGATGTAATTCTAGTATACTCTTTTATTGTATGCTCTATACTTTTCCATAAAGGCTGAATATCTTCAACTAAATCATTTCCTTTTTTAGATAAAGAAATAACCTTTTTACGTTTGTCGCTAGGATGTTTGTTTAATACAATTAATCCTTTTTTCTCAAGTTTGTTTATAACTTGAGTTGTTGCTGGTTGTGATGTTTTTAAACTTTTATTTATCTCAGTATTGGTAACTTCTTTTTTGTGAAGAATTACTTTAACTGTTGGAAATAAATACGGATCGAAGTCTACACCAAGATTGTCGTAAACTACTTGTGTTTCTTTCATCATGTATTCACTTAATCTTTTAAGTCTTGATCCTATTCCGATTTCACCAATACCTTGTAATGCATCCATACTATTATTTTAATTTATATAAGTGGTTATGCGAAATTAAAAATATATTTCTATTCTTTAAGATAAAGTATGCAATTAAATTATTTTCCATAATTTTATTTTCCTTGGAAAATAAAATTACATTTTGTAACTTTGTGCTGTATTAAGCAATAAACTATTCCATAAAAAAATAAATGAATAAAGCTGAAGTAAAATTATCAAACCGCGACTATTTAGCGGAGTCAAAAATGCGTAAACACTTTGCTGTAGTAGATGAACCTTTAACTGTTGGAGGAGATGATAACGCACCAACACCTGTTGAGTATTTACTTACAGCATTAGGGAGTTGTGTAGCTATAACTTTACGCATGTATTCACAGCGTAAAGGTTGGGAGTTAGGCGAAATATCGGTAAATATTACACAAAAATCGGTACAAACTGAGAATGGAGTCTCTCAAGTTTTTGTGGAAGATATTTCCTTTGAAAAAGAACCAACTGAGGAACAAAAAAATAGATTAAAAGAAATAGCAGGAAAATGTCCTGTTGCGAGAATAATAAAAGGAGAAAATTTAATAGAAAGTAATATCATATGAAAAAAATAGCAGCATTTGCAGGTAGTACAAGTAGTACATCGATAAATAAACAATTAGCAACTTATGCAGGGGCAAAAATTACTTCTGCAGAGGTAACAGTTTTAGATTTAAACGATTTTGAGGTTCCATTGTTTAGTGAAGATTTTGAAAAGAATAACGAATATCCAAAAGGAGCAGAAAGCTTTAATAGTGAGCTAGATAAGTACGATGGATTTATCGTTTCATTAGCAGAACATAATGGATCTTACGCTGCCACGTTTAAAAATTTATTTGACTGGATTTCAAGAAAGAACAGAGAGGTTTTTAGAAACAAACAAGTATTGTTAATGTCAACTTCTCCAGGTGGTAGAGGAGGAGCAACAGTTTTAGCAGCTGCAGAAGGAACATTTCCGCACATGGGAGCGGCAGGAATTACCAAGTTTTCTTTAGGTAGTTTTTACGATAACTTCAAAGAAGGAGTTATTGTTAATGAAGAATTAGATTCACAATTATCAGCAGCGGTAAGCGCTTTTGAAAATACAATTTAATTATGGGAGATATATCTAAGGATATTAATACAAAGTTTGAAAATAATAAGCTAAAAGCTTTTTTAAATATAAAGTATACAGCAAGTTGGATTAATGCAAGAGAAGTTGAGTTTTTTAAACCTTATGGTATTTCTCCACAGCAATATAATATACTTCGAATCTTAAGAGGAGCAGCTGAAAAAACTAAGGTTCAAATTGTAAAAGATAGAATGGTTGATCGAGCTCCTAATGTTACTAGATTAATGGATAAGCTTCTTGAAAAACATCTTATTGAAAGATCGCGTTGTGATCGTGATAGAAGAGTCGTTTATGTAAATATTACAGAAGAAGGACTTTTATTATTATCAGAATTGGATAAATCGATGACAGATTTTGATTTAATTGAAAGGTTAAGTGAAGAAGAAGCAGGTATTTTGAGCGATTTATTAGATAAAATTAGATAGTATAATCATGAAATTAGAAAAGTTTAGTGCAGATACTAGAGGTTTTGCAAACCATGGATGGTTAAAAGCAAGTCATTCTTTTAGTTTTGCAAATTTTTATAACCCAGAAAGAATGAATTTTGGAGCATTACGAGTTTTAAATGACGATATCATTGCTCCTGGTACTGGTTTTGGTACACATCCCCATCAGAATATGGAAATTATTACTATTCCATTAAGTGGAAAACTAAAACATAAAGATAGTATGTCAAATGAATGGTTATTCGTCGAACCAAATGAAGTTCAGGTAATGTCTGCGGGAACTGGAATTTATCATTCTGAAATGAATGGATCGACAGAGGATCATTTAAATCTTTTTCAAATTTGGATTATTCCTGATAAAATGGGAGTTTCTCCAAGGTATAATCAGGCAACATTTAGTTCAGTAGAAAGAAAGAATAAACTTCAAGTCTTAGTTAGTTCGTTAGAAGATGGAGATGAAAGTGGATTAAAAATACATCAGAATGCAAAACTATCTCGAATAGATTTAGATAAGAATTCAAGTTTTAAATACGATTTAAAGTCAGATAAAAATGGAGTTTATGTGATGAATATCAGCGGAGAAGTCGCTATTGACGATTATTTGTTGAATCAAAGAGACGCACTCGGTATATCCGATACTTCTAGTTTTAATGTAAATTCTAATTCGAAATCAGAATTACTTTTTATAGAGATTCCTATGATCAATTAAATGGAAGTAGGATTTTAAAACCTACTTAATATTTGTTATGTTTGAGAACTATATTGTATTTTTTTTAAACAACAAATTAAGTAGCCAAAATCATGAGTAATCCAGTATATATTGATCATATTAAAAAGCAATTGTTAGATGCTGTAAATCCAGAACTTCTTGAACATGGGGAATACATTCCGTTAGATGATAATAATTACAGTTGGAAGTTAGCAATGGTTCGTAAGTTAGATTTGTTTCTTAGAAAATGGCATCTAGCAATTTGTAAGTTTAACAATACTGATACTCGTGAGATTGGAAAAGATTGGCCTTCTTATGCAGATACAATGATTGGTCGTAAAAGGCTCGATAATATTCAATTTTGTTTTGAAGAAGTTGTTAAAAACAATGTTCCTGGTGATTTAATTGAAACGGGAGTTTGGCGCGGAGGTGCCACTATTTTTATGAAGGCACTTTTAATTGATGCAGGTATTACAGATAGAAATGTCTGGGTCGCAGACTCTTTTCAAGGTTTACCAAAACCAAATCCAGATAAGTATGCTGCTGATAAAGGTGATTTGCACGATACAAAAGAAGAACTAGCCATTCCTCTTGAAGTGGTGCAAAATAATTTTAGAAAATATAATTTACTTGATGATAATGTAAAGTTCTTAAGAGGATGGTTTAAAGATACTTTACCAGTAGCTCCAATTGAAAAATTATCGATTATTAGATTAGATGGCGATATGTACGAATCAACTATGGATGGATTGGTAAACTTGTACCACAAACTTTCTAAAGGAGGTTTTATTATCATTGATGATTGGGGTGCCGTGAAAGCTTGTAAACAAGCTGTTCTTGATTTTAGAAAAGAACACAATATTACCGACGAAATAAAAACAATCGATTGGACTGGTGTCTACTGGCAAAAGAGTTAAATCATTTACTTTTTAATGAATTTTACCATTTGTTGCTCACCCTTATCATTGCCGATTTTTAAATGATATAAACCAGTTGCAAAAGAATCAATATTTAGCTTAATACTAGAAGAAGAAATCTTCGTTGATAATACATTTGTTCCAATAGAATTGAAAATTGTTATCGCATAATTTCCTTCAGTATTAAGTTGAATATTTAACTCATCAAAACTCGGATTTGGATAAATAGCATTTTTAAGTAAACTTACTTCAGCATTACTTAACGTACTATTTTTAATAGAAAAATCTGTTACAACAGGAAAATGATCGGACGCAGTACTTGTGTCAAATTTTTGTAAACCATATAAGTTTAATCGTTCGGTACTCATCACCTCTGTTTGAATTACAAATGACTTTTCAGAAGTTAACACATGATCAGAAAAAATCATGAAGTCTAATTTACCCGGAGGATAAGAAGATCCATCAGATCTCCATGTATATCCCATTCTAATATCGCTTTGCAAAGCATTTTCTTCTTTTAAATCTGAATTATCCCAATCTAATGGTCCACCAGATCCATAGGTAAAAGTATCTTGTATATCACCAGTTAATAATGTTTTAAGTTGCTGAGATAAACCAACTAAATTTAAATCTCCTGAATATACAATCGGAGTATCTTCTGGTAAAGTAATATTTCCTCCTGCAGCTTTAGCATCTAATATAAACGCTGCATATTGGTCAGCTTGATCTTGTCTCGCATCGTCAGCTCCGCAGCAATTTAGGTGGGCATTTGTGTATAATAAATCAGCTCCATAACTATCTGGTAAATCAATTAATACCGGAAATTGTCTTCTTAAATCCCATTCTTGTATTATTTCCCATTTAGAAACAGTTACTTCACCTCCATGTTTTCTAACAAACCATCCATCTGAATTTCCTAAAGGAAGCCATGAATCAAATAAAGATTTAATATAACTTGTACTAGTATTAGAACTTTCAACAAAGCCCACAATATCAGGTTGTACAACTTTCATTATTCGTTCGTATTCGTCGAGTTTATTTGAGTTTAAAAGTGAATTAAGTTTGGTGTTATATGCTACAATTCGAATGTGTGAATTGTTTGTTTTTTCAAATGTAATTGGAGTGTAGGGTGTCGTTGGAGTTTCATCGAAAGTATATGTAAATACGTTATTTAAATTTGGTAGCCAATCAAAGTTTTCTCGATTTCTAAATAATATTTTTATAGTGTTTCCCGAAAATAATTGGTTTGTTCCATCAGGAATTACATTTCTTCCAATAGCAATTTCAAATTCGTCTGATGTAACTGTTGGTGCTGACCTGAATTCAATATCAGAGAATCTGACTTGTGGATCAGAACTACTAGTGAAATTATTGTATACTATTCTATTGGCAAATTCAATTCCTAATTCTGCACCATAATCATCACGAACACTAAATCCAGTACTAGAATCATTGTCCGTGTCTAAATAGATATAGAAATTATGTAGAATGGGACTTCCTTCAGTTAGGTCGAATTCTCGATCTGCCTTAATTCTTAAATATAAGTAATTTTCATCATTGGTAACTTGAAATTCTAATAAGTTAACTCCATCTAATACTTCGTTTGTATCAGTGTAAGTAGATAAGTTTGAAGTCCAATCATCAAAAATTCCGTCAATAGCAATTGGTGCAGACTGTGCGGAAATTAATAAATCTAAAAGTAGTAAGTTAAGTAGTAATAGGGTTTTTATATTTTTCATTTGATTGAAATATGATAGGAACAAATTTACGGCGAATTCATAATAAAAGCCTTAAAAAATTGCTTATAAATAGTATTAATGATTTTTATTTTAAGAAAATAGAATTATCTTGCAGATATTATGCATGCATAATAAAATTTAAAAACAACAAACTAGATGACGAAGTACAAAAATATTTTCGAACCATTAGATTTAGGTTTTACTACTTTGAAAAATAGAATCTTAATGGGATCAATGCATACAGGATTGGAAGAGGAGAAAAATGGGTATGATAAAATTGCCGCTTTTTATGCTGAAAGAGCCAAAGGAGGTGTTGGGCTTATCGTGACTGGAGGAATTGCTCCTAATATTCAAGGCTGGACAGGTCCTTTTTCTGCCAGAATGAGCACGAAAAAGCATGCGAAACATCATAAAGTAATTACAGAAGCAGTTCACAAAGAAGGTGGGAAAATTTGTATGCAAATATTGCATGCAGGACGTTATGGTTACCATCCTCTGAATGTAGGACCCTCTGCTATAAAAGCACCAATTAATCAATTCAAACCATTTAAGCTTAAAGAATCTGGTATTAAAAGAACGATTAAAGATTTTGTACGTTCAGCATCGTTAGCTCAAGAAGCAGGTTATGATGGAATTGAAATTATGGGCTCTGAAGGTTATTTAATCAACCAGTTCATTGCAACGAGAACTAACAAACGTAACGATGATTGGGGTGGAAGCTACAAAAACAGAATGCGTTTACCTATTGAGATAGTGAAACAAACACGTGAAAAAGTAGGAGACAATTTCATAATCATCTATCGTTTATCGATGTTGGATTTAGTAGAAAATGGAAGTTCTTGGGATGAGATTGTAATTTTAGCAAAAGAAATTGAGAAAGCGGGTGCAACAATTATCAATACAGGAATTGGATGGCACGAGGCAAGAATTCCAACTATTGCAACTTCTGTTCCTAGAGCTGCTTTTACTTGGGTTACTAAAAAGATGAAGGAAGAGGTCTCAATTCCATTAGTTACTTCCAATCGTATTAATATGCCGGAAACAGCAGAGCGTGTTTTATCAGAAGGAGATGCAGATATGATATCAATGGCACGTCCGTTTTTAGCAGATCCCGAATGGGTTAATAAAGCAGAGCAAGAAAAAGATGACGAAATAAATACCTGTATCGCGTGTAATCAAGCTTGTTTAGATCACGTTTTTGAACAAAAAGTAGCAAGTTGTTTGGTAAATCCACGTGCTTGTCATGAAACGGAATTAAATTATTTACCAACTGATAAAAAGAAAAAGATAGCAGTTGTAGGCGCTGGTCCTGCCGGTTTAGCCGCTTCCACTGTCGCTGCACAAAGAGGTCATGATGTTACTTTATACGATGGAGATTCTGAAATTGGTGGACAGTTTAATATAGCGAAACAAATTCCAGGTAAAGAGGAGTTTTATGAAACGATTCGTTATTTCGGAAAGCAAATAGAATTACATAACGTACATCTTAAATTAAATACAAGAGTTTCTGCAGAAGATTTGATGCAAGGAGATTTTGATGAAATTATTTTAGCAACAGGAATTTCACCTCGCGTACCAAGAATTAACGGAATCGAACATGAGAAAGTTTTAAATTATATTGATGTATTAAAATTAAAGAAACCAGTTGGTAAAAGAGTTGCGGTTATCGGAGCAGGAGGAATTGGTTTTGATCTTTCTGAATACTTAACTCATGAGGGTGAAAGTACTTCTCAAAACATTGATGCATGGTTAGAAGAATGGGGTATAGATAAAAGTTTAGAAGCCAGAAGTGGAATAGAAGGAGTAGAAAAACATATTCATCCAGCATCAAGAGAAATCTTTATGTTCAAAAGAAGTAAAGGTAAATTTGGTGGTAACTTAGGTAAAACTACAGGCTGGATTCATCGAGCAAATCTTAAAAAGAAAAACGTACAGTTCATCAACGAAGTACAGTATACTAATATCGATGATGAAGGATTACATTATACTCAAAATGAAGAGCAAAAAGTACTTTCTGTAGATAATGTAATAATTTGTGCTGGACAATTACCGTTTAAAGAATTATTAGAGCCGTTAAAAGCTAAAGGAGTAAATGTTCATGTAATTGGAGGAGCAGATGTAGCTGCAGAACTTGACGCAAAAAGAGCAATAGATCAAGGAAGTAGATTAGCAGCAGGCTTATAGCTACATGACCATTTTTACAGGATTAATATTAACATATCCATCAAATTCTTTTATCGGGTTTGATGGATTTGTTTTCTAATCACAATCAACGACAAATTCATATTGGTTTTTATTATAAGCGAACCATGTACTGTATATCTGACCGTTATTAGTTTTTTCATTCCTAGATATATAACTTTAGCAAAATTTCATTTTTTAAACAGCTTTGTGAAAAAATAGGAATTACATTTGGCTGAGATAGTGAGGTTTATTTTGTTATTCAGGGTTTTGGAGGCTAATACTTTAATGCATAGCCTTTACAATTTTTGAGAATAAATGAAGATATGGGAATTAATATGTTTTTTAATGCGAATTTTTATCATAAGCCGCTATTGATTAAGTATTGTATTTCGTAATGAGCTTCATACAAATCGTTTTTAAATGCTCGATTAAATCGGATGTCTGTTACTATGTCTAGAGGAAAAGATTATAAAAACTTAAACTTTGTTTATTCTATCGATTTCAAATCAAATACAAATTTTACTGGTTTTTATCACTCGCATTAGTTGATTTTGGCAATTAATTTATTTGAGAAACGATACTTGTCTTTAGATTGTAGTCCTTTAAATTTTTAAGAATAACTCAGAATATATTGATTAATTATCGATATTTGTGGTACTAAATTAGAAATTATGGCAATGAACAAAAATACAGTGTTGGGTTACGCAACATTAATCATGATTTTAATGGGGATTCTTTTAGTGGCTTTGGCGGTTTTCAAATATGATGAAATTGCAGGTTATGGTTTCGGAGCAGTTGCTTTAGGATTCTTCTCAATTGCTTGGGTATTTAACGCACTAAAAGGACGCGTATAACTCACTATTACTTATTTTAATTTAATAAACTAACTAATCAAAAATGTCTGACGATAAGAAAATCATTTTTTCCATGAACAGGGTTTCAAAAACCTATCAATCTACTGGAAAACAAGTTTTAAAAAATATTTATTTAAGCTTCTTTTATGGAGCAAAAATCGGAATCTTAGGTTTAAATGGTTCTGGTAAATCTACTTTATTAAAAATTATTGCAGGAGTTGAAAAAAACTACCAAGGAGATGTAGTGTTTTCTCCAGGATATAAAGTGGGATATTTAGAGCAAGAGCCTCAACTAGATGAAGATAAAACAGTATTAGAAATAGTAAAAGAAGGAGTAGCTGATGTAGTAGCTGTATTAGATGAATACAATAAAATCAATGATATGTTTGGTTTAGAAGAAGTGTATTCAGATGCTGATAAAATGCAAAAGTTGATGGATCGTCAAGCTGAGCTTCAAGATAAAATTGATGCTTCAAACGCTTGGGAGTTGGATACCAAACTAGAAATTGCAATGGATGCTTTGCGTACTCCAGAACCAGATAAGAAAATTGGAGTATTATCAGGAGGAGAAAGACGTAGAGTTGCTTTATGTAGACTATTATTACAAGAACCAGATATTTTATTATTAGATGAGCCTACCAACCACTTAGATGCTGAGTCAGTTCACTGGTTAGAACATCATTTAGCGCAATATAAAGGTACAGTTATCGCTGTAACGCACGACCGTTATTTCTTAGATAATGTTGCTGGATGGATTTTAGAATTAGATAGAGGTGAAGGAATTCCATGGAAAGGAAACTATTCTTCTTGGTTAGATCAAAAGGCTAAACGTTTAGAGCAAGAAAGTAAATCAGCATCTAAACGTCAAAAAACTTTAGAACGAGAATTAGAATGGGTTCGTATGGCACCTAAAGGTCGTCAAGCAAAATCAAAAGCTCGTCTAAAGAACTATGATAAGTTAATGAATCAAGATCAAAAGCAAACTGAAGAAAAGCTTGAAATTTATATTCCAAACGGGCCACGTTTAGGAAATAATGTGATTGAGGCTTCTGGTGTTTCTAAAGCTTTTGGTGAGAAGTTATTATATGAAAATTTAGAATTCAATTTACCTCAAGCAGGAATTGTTGGAATTATCGGTCCGAATGGTGCTGGTAAAACAACTATCTTCAGAATGATTATGGGCGAAGAAACTCCAGATGGAGGAACTTTCTCAGTTGGAGAAACTGCAAAGATTGCGTACGTTGATCAAAATCATGCTAACATTGATCCTAATAAATCGATTTGGGAGAATTTCTCAGATGGTCAAGATTTAGTAATGATGGGTGGAAAACAAGTGAATTCACGCGCATATTTAAGTAGATTTAATTTTTCTGGTAGCGAGCAAAACAAGAAAGTAAACACACTTTCAGGAGGAGAACGAAACCGTTTACATTTAGCAATGACACTAAAAGAAGAAGGAAACGTTTTACTTTTAGATGAGCCTACGAATGATTTAGATGTAAATACACTTCGAGCTTTGGAAGAAGGTTTAGAAAACTTTGCAGGTTGTGCAGTGGTAATATCTCACGACCGTTGGTTCTTAGATCGAATTTGTACACATATTTTAGCTTTTGAAGGAGATTCTCAAGTATATTTCTTCGAAGGGTCTTTCTCTGAATATGAGGAAAACAAAAAGAAACGTTTAGGTGGAGATATCATGCCCAAACGAATTAAATACAAGAAGTTAATTAGATAGTTAGTTAAATTTTTTAAATATAGAAACTCGATGAGAAATCATCGAGTCTTTTTATGATAAATCTTATAATACTCTACTTAAATTATCAATCTGCTAAAAGTTAAAATTTTAGTGATTTAAATGTTTATTCTAAAAAAATAGATTGTAATTTTCGGGTTTCAATCGACAATCTAGTCTCATGAGTAAATACTATATTTTTGATTTCGATAGCACGCTTACTAAAGTTGAAGCGTTAGATGTTCTAGCGGAAATTACGCTAGCAAACAATCCTAAAAAGGAAGAAGTCATAGAAGAAATTATTAAGATTACAAATTTAGGAATCGATGGTGAAATTTCTTTCACACAGTCTTTAGAACGCAGGATTAAATTATTGAACGCAAAACGATCCGACTTAGATTTGTTAATTGATGAATTAAGAAAAAGAGTTTCATCATCCATTGAAAATAACAAAGAATTTTTTGAATCTTATTCTAATAATATTTATGTAATATCTGCTGGTTTTAAAGAATTTATTGTTCCTATTGTTGCAGAATATAATATTCCTGCCGAAAGAGTTTTTGCAAATACTTTTGAATTCAGTAATGAAGGAAGTATTATTGGCTTCGACAGAGATAATATTTTAGCTGTTCATAACGGAAAAATTGAATGTTTACAAAATTTGGGTTTGGATGGAGAAATCCAAATGATTGGAGATGGTTATAGTGATTATGTAACAAAAGAAGCAGGTGTTGCTGATAAATTTTTCGCGTATACAGAAAATGTACAACGGGAAAAAACAATTCAAAATGCCGATTATATTACACCGAATTTAGACGATTTTTTATTTATAAACGATTTGCCAAGAAATATATCTTATCCAAAAAATCGTATCAAAATGTTATTATTAGAGAATATACATGCTGATGCGTACGAAAAGTTTTCTACTGATGGATTTACTGTGGAAACAGTATCGAAAAGTCTACCAGAGGATGAATTAATTGAGAAGTTAAAAGATGTTCATGTATTAGGAATTCGTTCCAAAACGCAGGTAACTAAAATAGTAATTGAAAATGCACCAAGGTTATTAGCTGTTGGAGCATTCTGTATTGGAACAAAACAAATCGATTTAGAAGCTTGTAAAGAAAACGGAATTGTAGTTTTCAATGCTCCATATAGTAATACACGTTCAGTTGTTGAGTTAGCTATTGGTGAAATTATCATGTTAATGCGTAGTGTTTTTCAACGTAGTACTGAAATCCATAATGGAGAATGGAATAAAACAGCTCAAGGTTCAAGAGAAGTTCGTGGAAAGAAATTAGGAATCGTTGGATACGGAAATATCGGAAAACAACTTTCAGTCTTAGCAGAAGCTTTAGGAATGGATGTTTATTATTACGACGTTGAAGATAAATTAGCATTAGGTAATGCTACAAAAATGAATTCATTATCGGATTTATTAGCTATTTCAGATGTAGTTACGCTTCACGTAGATGACAATTCATTAAATAAGAATTACATAGGAGAAAAGGAAATTTCTCAAATGAAGGACGGAGCTCATTTAGTGAATTTATCAAGAGGATTCGTAGTAGATATTCCTGCGTTAACAGAAGCTCTAAAATCAGGTAAACTTGCAGGAGCAGCGGTTGACGTTTATCCAGAAGAACCAAGAAAGAATGGAGAGTTTTATACTGATTTAAAAGGATTATCGAACGTGATTTTAACACCACATGTTGGTGGAAGTACGGAAGAGGCACAAAGAGATATCGCAGATTTTGTTCCTGGTAAAATTATGGCATATATTAATTCAGGAAATACTGTTGATGCAGTAAACTTCCCTAATATTAGATTACCAAAGCAGGAAAATGCTCATCGTTTTTTACACATACATAAAAATGTATCGGGTGTTATGGCTAATATCAATAAAGTAGTTGCTGAGTATGGCTTAAATATTGTTGGTCAGTATTTATCAACTGATTCAAAAGTTGGTTATGTAATTACCGATGTTGATAAGGATTATAATCAAGAAGTAATTCAAGAATTAAAAAATATTGAAGGTACTATTCGATTTAGAGTGTTATATTAATTGAATAAACTTAGTTAAATATAAAAACCTCGTTGATATTAAAATCATCGAGGTTTTTTTAATCACAAAAATATATCAAAAAAAGTCTGGTTAGCAAATCCTTATTTCAGTGTATCAATATTACTTTGAATCGACCAAGCAAAGTCTAGCATCAACCTTTTTTGGAAAATAGAATCTCTATAACTTAAATAAGTATCTCCAACATAAGGAGCTGAAGAGAATTTTGAATTAAGACTTATTTTTGTATTGATAGTTGCAGACATATGACAACTCATACAGTTAGACATGGTTCCTAAGTTTGTTTCAATTTTATTTCCATTATTATAAACATAACTTGTTTTAGTATCAAATACTCCAGTTCCAAAACCTGATTCTAAATAAGGGTTAAATCCAATAACTAATTCTCCTTCGTTTTTTCCTCCTACGTAAGGTTGAGCAGGAATAACCATAGAATAAGCAATGTCCATTGCATAATGGCTAGCAGCTCCAACTAAACCTACTCCATTTTTTGCTGAAGCAATATCATCAGAACTAGGAATTGATGGAGTTAAAGGAGTTGGAGACCACCAGAATGTTTGCCAAACCCAACGTTTAATTTCTTTTGTTCCTACGTGCATACCAACTAATAAAGCAATATCACCTTCTTTGGCTTGTTTTGCAGCATCTGTAATATTATTCGATTTGTTATAAGAATCAGCTAAACTCTTATCAATTGGAAAATGAATAAAATCATTTAAATAATAGGTGTTTCCAGGTGTAATAGAATTACAATCATAGTCTAAACGACCATTTGGATTTGATTTATCAGAAGTCTTCGTATCAACATGAATACAAGATTGCCATTCTGTTTCAGGATAACCCTGGTCTTTATATTCTGGACCGTGCCAAGCTGCCATGGTGTAAATTCCTTCTGAACTCAAACTATTTTGAGTTATAACCTTGTAAACAGGTTTAATTGTAATAGCATCATTAGGAAATTCTGGAATCTGACTAAATTCTCCAGTTTGCATTGCTTTTAAAGTAGACAAATAAAATATTTTATTGTCAATCGCATATTTCTCTGCTGAAGGATTGTAAGCTACAACTTCAACAATGTTAGTGTCGTCAAAATCTGTTTGCTTTAATTTAGCATGTCCAAATTGATTTGGCTTGTTAAACTCTAAACCTTTAACAGCATTTTTACCAGGATTGTTTAGCTTGTGTAAAATTTGCTTTGGGCTAGACCATGTTTGGTATCTTAAAACTCCTCCAGTTACTGGTGTGGTCAAATGCTTCCAAACGTTCCAACTATGTTTGTACATAGCATTAAAATCATTCGCTGCAATCCACTTATTTATAGAAGTTGAATCTGCTGGATATTCAAAGCTCTCTTTAGGGTTATCCGCATGTGAGTAATGCTTTTTTTTGTTGTGATCAGTACAGGAGGTAATAATCAAAGCCATTCCAAGAATGGCTATTATTTGGTTAGTTTTCATGAGTTAGTTTTTAATTCTTCTAAAAATAAAAGTAAACCTTAAATTATTGAATAACATTTCCTTCAACGTTTAAAAATTAGGTATACATGCCCTTATTTTGATCATAAGTGTAGATGGTTTATAAGTTAAATAATAAGGAGAACAGACGCTATTTTTTTTATCTTTGAATCAAAATTTACTTTTGATGAACTACCAAAATGTAATAGAATTTGCCAAGCAACTCGATAAAGAAGATTCGTTGTCTTATTTACGCAATGAGTACCATATTCCCAAAGACGAAAATGGTAACGATTGGTTATATTTTACTGGAAATTCTTTAGGTTTACAACCCAAACAAACACAAATATATATTCAGCAAGAATTAAATGATTGGGCAAAATACGGTGTAGAAGGACATTTCGAAGCCAAGAATCCATGGATGCCATACCATGAGTTTTTAACTGATAAAATGGCAAATATTGTTGGAGCTAAACCATTGGAGGTAGTTGTAATGAATACATTAACAACGAATCTACATTTATTAATGGTTTCTTTTTATCAACCAACTCAAAAGAAATTCAAAATCGTAATTGAAAGCGATGCTTTTCCTTCGGATAGATATGCAGTACAGTCTCAATTAAAGTTTCATGGAATTGATCCAGAAGAAGGATTGGTTGAATGGAAACCACGAGAAGGTGAAGAATTACTGAATATAACCGATTTAGAAGAAATTTTAGATTCTCAAGGTGATGAGATTGCGCTACTCCTAATAGGAGGAGTAAATTACTATACTGGTCAATATTTAGATTTAAAAAAAATAGCAGAATTGGGTCATGATAAAAATTGTATAGTGGGAATAGATTTGGCTCATGGAGCTGGAAATATTCAGCCAAATTTACATGATAGTGGAGTAGATTTTGCGGCTTGGTGCACTTATAAATATTTAAATTCAGGTCCAGGAAGTTTATCTGCATTGTTTGTTCACGAAAAGCACGCACATAACAGGGATTTACCTCGTTTTGCAGGATGGTGGAATCATAATAAAGAGACTAGATTTAATATGCGTCAACCATTTGATGTAATGCCTGGAGCAGAAGGTTGGCAATTGTCTAATCCACCAATATTATCAATGGCAGCAATTCGTTCTTCTTTGGACATATTTGATAAAGTTGGCATGAATGCTTTAAGAGAAAAATCTGAAAGGTTGACAGGTTATTTTGAATATTTAATTAATGAAATAGATACAGACAGAATAAAGATAATTACTCCTTCAAATCCTAAAGAAAGAGGTTGTCAACTATCAATTCAAGTAAAAAAAGCAGATAAAACTTTACACCAAAAACTTACTGAAAATAATATTATTACCGATTGGAGAGAACCAGATGTAATTCGTTGTGCACCTGTGCCAATGTATAATAGTTTCGAAGATGTGTATAGAATGGTAAGTATTTTAAAAACATTATTGTAAATGAATAAACAAGATAAAATATTAATTGTAGGAGCAGGATTGTGTGGAAGTTTATTAGCATTACGATTGGCTCAACGCGGATTTCAGGTCGAGGTTTACGAAAGCAGACCTGATTTAAGAAGAGTGGATATATCAGCGGGGCGTTCTATTAATCTAGCATTGTCTGATCGAGGATTTAAAGCTTTAAGATTAGCTGGTGTTGAGGAAAAGGCTCGTGAAATATGTATTCCTATGTATGGTAGATTAATTCATGATATCGAAGGGAATACATTTAATTCAAATTATTCTGGTAGAGAAGGTGAGTATATTAATTCTATTTCGCGACAAGATTTAAACTCGCTTTTGCTAGATGAAGCAGAGAAGCATGAAAATGTAAATATTCATTTTAATAACAAATGTTTGTCCATCGATATTGAAAATACAACTGCTCATTTTAAAAATTACGATACAGAAGAGGAGTTTTCTGTGGATGCTGAGGTGATTTTTGGAGCTGATGGAGCGGGTTCAATCCTAAGAAAAAGTTACTATCTAGAACGTAAGTTTTTATTTAGTTTCAGTCAAGAATATTTATCTCATGGTTATAAAGAGTTAGAAATTCCAGCTGATAAAAATGGAAATCATCAAATTAGTAAAGATCATTTACATATTTGGCCAAGAGGAAAGTATATGTTAATTGCTTTACCGAACTTGGATGGTAGTTTTACGGTTACTTTATTTTTAAGTTATGAAGAAGGTGAATATAATTTCGAAAATTTAAAAACAGAGGAAAAAGTAACAGAGTTTTTTGAAACTCAGTTTCCCGATGCTTTAGCTTTGATTCCAAATATTAAAGATGAGTTTTTTAATAATCCAACAGGTCCGTTAGGAACTGTAAAATGTTCTCCTTGGGTGTATCAAAATAAAACATTGTTAATTGGCGATGCTGCGCATGCAATTGTACCTTTTTACGGTCAAGGAATGAATGCTTCTTTTGAAGATGTCGGTGTTTTTGATGCTATTTTAGATGAAGTTGAAGGTGATTGGGATGAAGTATTTAAGGTATATCAAAAAACTAGAAAGAAAGATACCGATGCTATAGCGGATTTAGCCATAGATAATTATTATGAAATGAGAGATCACGTGGCAAATTCATTATTTAAGCAAAAGAGAATCTTAGAAATGGACTTGGAAAAGCATTTTCCGAAAGACTATTATTCTAAATATTCTCTGGTTACATTTAACGAAAATATTGGATATAATGAGGCTTTGAAAAAAGGTAGAGCTCAAGATAAAGCTTTACTCAATTTAATAGCTGATGAAGCGGTTTCAACATCTGAAAATATGTCTTTAGAAGATTTGAAAACAGTTCTTGAAAAAGTTCAAGATGAAACCAACGATATTTTAGAAGAAGATAGAGTAGCAGGACTTAAATAATGAATACATATATTGTTTTATTAAGGGGAATCAATGTTTCTGGTAAGAATAAATTACCAATGAAAGATTTGAGAGAGATGTTAGAAAAAATGAAATTTAAAAACGTTTTAACTTACATTCAAAGCGGAAATATTTTATTACAATCTAATTCTTCAAAGAGCGAAATAGCTCAAAGTATTCATGAATCAATTAACACAAAATTTGGTTATAGTATTCCAGTAATTATTAGAACTCCTGAAGAATGGAACAGGGCAATTGATAATTATCCGTTTTCATTAGAAAATGAAAAAATAGTGGCTTTTAGTTTTTTAGAAAATGGAGTCGGTCTTGAGGAAATTGAAGTGAAAGGAATCAATGATGATCAATATAAAATAGTGAATGATGTAGTGTATCTTTATTGTCCTTCTGGCTTTGGGAAAACTAAACTAACAAATAATATTATAGAGAAAAAATTAGAAGTTGCAGCAACTACACGTAATTTAAAAACTACGTTGAAAATGTTGGAACTCTCAAAAGAAGTAAACTAATATGGAAAAAAAGGTAACACCAAGAGGAGCATACCCACATGTTAAAGTGGTAGGGGATTTTATATTTGTTTCTGGAACCAGTTCAAGACGACCTGATAATTCAATTGCAGGAGTTGAGTTGATTGATGAAATGAATACGAAGAAATTGGATATCGAAATTCAAACTAGAGAGGTATTAAAAAATATTGACCGAAATTTACAAACCATTGGAGCAAGTTTAAAAGATGTTGTTGATGTTACGACGTTTCTAGTGAATATGAATGATTTTGCAGGTTATAATAAAGCTTACGGAGAGTTTTTTGAGAAAGAAACCGGACCAACAAGAACTACAGTTGCAGTACATCAATTACCACATCCTGATTTGGTTGTTGAAATAAAAGTAACAGCTTATAAAAAGCAATAATTGATAAATAATAATCTACATAAAAACGAACTTCAATACAATGGTTTTTCAATTTCTGAAAGGATATTCTCCAAGTCAGAATTGAATCAAATGATTTTGGCATTGGGAGAAAATGGTAAGAGTTTTGCAGTTCGCCAATTAGTAGAAAAATGTCCAGAAATTCTTAATCTTATATTTCAAAATAAAGTTTTTAAAGAACTTTATAGTGATTTATGTGGAATGGAATATTTTTTAACTAAAGCTATATTTTTTAATAAGCCTAAAATGTCAAATTGGTTTGTTAGTTATCATCAAGATTTAAGTATTAGCGTAAAAAATAAAAGTAACGAAGAAGGTTTTCAAAATTGGACAGTAAAAGATAACCAACTAGGAGTCATTCCACCTAAACAAATTCTTAATAATACTGTTACAATGAGAATTCATTTGGATAGAACTGATGAATCTAATGGAGCATTAAAGGTAATTCCTAAAAGTCATAGTAAAGGAATTATAAGGATAGATGAATCTTTTAAAATTAATAATTATGAAAAAGAATTCTTATGTGAGGTTGAAGAAGGTGGGGTCATGATAATGAAACCATTATTACTGCATGCTTCGGAAAGATCTGTTTCAAATTTTGATAGGAGAGTTATTCACTTAGAATTTTGTAATACTGATGTTCCTATGGAATGGTTAGAAAAGAAAATCATTTAAATGAATATTAAAAATTATATAAACGGAGAGTTCGTAAATCCAATAAAAAATCAATGGATAGACAATTACAATCCATCTATTGGTGAGGTTTATGGGAAAATTCCAAATTCTTCAGAAGAGGATGTAGAAAAGGCGTATCAAGCTGCTAAAAATGCTTTTCCGTCTTGGTCGAAAACTACTTTAAATGAAAGAAGTGCAATTTTGTCCAAAATTTCTTTTCTTATAAAGGATAAATTAGAATTTTTAGCAAAAGCTGAATCAAAAGATAATGGAAAACCATTAACACTGGCAAAAGCTGTTGATATTCCTCGAGCTTCTTCAAATTTTCAATTCTTTGCTAATGCAATAACGCAATTTGCTTCTGAAGCTCATGAAAGTGTTGGTTTAAATGCTGTAAATTTAACATTACGTCATCCCATTGGAGTTGTTGGATGTATTTCACCATGGAATTTACCATTATACTTATTTACTTGGAAAATAGCTCCGGCTATTGCAGCAGGAAACTGTGTTGTGGCAAAACCAAGTGAAGTTACTCCGATGACAGCTTTTTTATTGGGTGAAATTTGTAATGAAGCAGGTTTACCTAAAGGAGTATTAAATATTGTTCATGGTTTAGGAAGTACTACTGGACAAGCAATTGTTTCACATCCAAATATAAAGGCCATTTCTTTTACAGGAGGAACGTCTACAGGAGCACGTATAGCCAGAATTGCAGCACCAATGTTTAAAAAACTTTCTCTGGAGTTAGGTGGTAAAAATCCAAATATCATATTTGCTGATTGTGATTATGATAAAATGTTAGAAACCACAGTAAAATCTTCCTTTGCTAATCAAGGACAAATTTGTTTATGCGGAAGCAGAATTTTTGTTGAAGAGTCAATATTTGATAGGTTTAAGGTCGATTTTATAAAAAAGGTAAGTAACTTGAAAGTTGGTATTCCTGTTGATCCAGAGACGAATGTTGGGGCTTTAGTTTCGAAATCACATCTAGAAAAAGTAAATTCTTATATTGCCATCGCGGAAGCCGAAGGCGGAGAAATATTATTTGGAGGTCACGAAGTGAATGTGGAAGGAGGAGAAAACGGATATTATTTACAACCAACGATAATTGAAGTAAAAAGTAATAAGTGTAAATTGAATCAAGAGGAGATATTTGGTCCAGTTGTGACAATTATGTCTTTCAAGAATGAAGAGGAAGCTTTAACTTTGGCTAATGACGTTCCTTATGGTTTGTCGGCAACATTATGGACAAACGATTTAAATAGAACAATGACAATGACACAGGAGATACAAGCTGGAATTGTTTGGGTAAACACTTGGTTAATGAGAGATTTAAGAACTCCTTTTGGAGGAATTAAATCAAGTGGAGTAGGTAGAGAAGGAGGTTTCGAAGCTCTTCGTTTTTTTTCGGAACCTAAAAATATATGTATAGAATACAAATAATTTATTATATGAAAGAAAGATTATTTTTTACGTTTTTTATAATTTCAATAGCATTAATCGGTCAAAAAGATATTGATATTTATAAAGGTGATAATTATTTTATCGCATATCCTAAAGATTGGGAATTAAAAAAGTCCAATAAAAATGGAATTCAGTTTATACTTTACTCTAAAGAACAGGCCGCAGATCCTTTTAGAGAAAATATTAGTTTAGTAATTCAAAACGTAAAAGAAGGTACAACATTAGAGTCACAAATCGAATTGGTTGAAGCTGAGCTTAGAAATGTAATGAAAACATCTAAAGTGACTGTAAATACTTTTGATAAGATTAAGAAAAGGCATGAGATCGTATACTCTGTAAATATTTCTGCGGCATATTTAAAGGTAAAGCAACATTTCTATTTAAATGAAAATAAACTCTATATCCTAACATTTACAGCACTTCAGAAATCTTATGATGATTATAAGAAAAGAGCGAATAGTATTTTAGATAGTTTTAAATTTAAACCGGTTTCGGCTAAGAAATGGAATTAAATATTGAAGGAAAAAATGCCCTAGTGTGTGGAAGCACTCAAGGAATCGGAAAGGCAACAGCAATTAGTTTAGCAGAAGAAGGAGTGAACGTTACTTTGGTAGCTAGAAATGAAGAGAAACTTAAAGCTGTTTTAAGTGAATTACCAAATTTAAATCAGAACCATTCTTATATAGTTGCTGATTTTACTAAACCAGAAGAGTTAAAAGAGAAAATTAAAGCTTCAAATGGTGAATTTCATATTTTGATTAATAACACAGGAGGACCCGCAGGTGGTCCAGTTTTTTTCGCTGATTTAGAAGAGTTCGATAGAGCGTTTACAATGCACTTAAAATGTAACCATCTTTTAGTTCAAGCTGTTGTTCCATTTATGAAAAAGGAGCGCTACGGAAGAGTAATAAATGTAATTTCTACTTCTGTAAAACAACCACTGGATGGATTAGGCGTTTCAAATACAATTCGTGGAGCAGTTGCAAATTGGTCCAAAACCATGGCAAACGAATTAGGGCAATTTGGTATAACAGTTAACAATGTATTACCAGGCGCAACAGCTACTGAGAGGTTAAATGAAATTATCAATAATAAATCAAAAAAGACAGGAAAGACTGTTAAAGAAGTTACTGAAACTATGAAGAATGCAGCTCCTGCTAAACGTTTTGCTCAGCCTGAAGAGGTTGCTAACGCAATTGTGTTTCTAGCGAGTGAAAGGGCAAGTTTTATAAACGGAATAAATGTCCCTGTTGATGGAGGAAGAACAAAATCACTATAATGTTAATGTGTTTTCTTAATGAACCGTTAAGTATTGAGTGATATTTTTACACTTAATTTTTATTTTTTTGATTTTAAAATAGTCATATTAATAGTTATAATTTGATTGGGATTTGTCTTTATAATTATTTTAGTATTTATTTTCAATTACACTAACAACATCAATTAATTTGATTTTTTGAATATCGTGATGTCATTATGTGATAGTTTTTTGTTATAAATATTTTATAAAATCCTAGTCTTTGATTTCGTAACCATATCGATTTAAATATAAAATTACACCAATAATAATACCTAATGGTTTAAACAAAATTCAGGAGAATTCCAATGTCAATTTAGTTGTTTGTAAAATTGTAAATAATGAAAGACCAAAGGAAATTATTAGAAAGATTCTGATTATATTAAATAGGTAAGATGTGTTCATTTTTCATTTAAGATATAATCCATTTATTGTTCATTGAATGATTTTTTTGATTTTAAACAATTAGAATCAACTAATTTCAAATTAAATTGGCTTGGTTTGCCATGTATTATTTCACTTTTATTAAATTTATATCGCATAAAAACTAGCATATGAATTTAGTACAGCCTCTTAATTTTAAAAAATGGATTGATGAACATCGTCATTTATTGAAGCCACCAGTAGGAAATAAACAAGTTTGGGATAATGGAGAGTATATTGTTATGGTTGTTGGCGGTCCTAACAGTAGAAAAGATTATCATTATAACGAAACTCCTGAGTTCTTTTATCAAGTTGAAGGAGACATGGTTCTAAAAATTATTGACGATAAAGGTGAAATGGTTGATGTTAAAATCAATGAGGGAGATATTTATTTGTTACCAGCAAGAGTACCACATTCACCACAAAGAAAAGAAAACACAGTTGGATTAGTAATTGAATATCCTAGGTCTGAAGGAATGCTAGATGCTTTAGAGTGGTATTGTGAAAATTGTGGAACTCCACTTTATCGAGAGAAATTTGCGCTTGATAATATTGAAACTGACATGCCAATTATTTTTGATAAGTATTACTCGGATAAAGAAAAATGTACTTGCTCTAATTGTGGAACTGTAATGGAAGCTCCGAAGAAAATTAAATGATAGAGGAAGTAAAAGGTAGTTTCGAGAAACAAGGTTTTATGAAAACCTTAGGAGCAGAAATTGTTCACTTGGAAGAAGGTTTGGTGAAAATCCGATGTAAAAAACAAGAAAGTTTATTACAACAACATGGTTTTTTCCACGCAGGAGTACTTACAAGTTTAATGGATTCAGCTTGTGGTTATGCTGCCTTATCAACTATGTCAAAAGGATCGGATGTTCTTTCTGTAGAATTTAAAACGAACCTGATGAGACCAGCGAAGTCAGATGTAATTATTGCTACAGGAACTGTAATAAAAAGCGGAAAGACATTAGTTTTTTGTGAAGCTAAAATGACAGATGAAAAAGAAGAAACTATATTTGCTACGCTACAAGGAACTATGATCTGCTTAAAAAACTGATAAATTAATGAAACGTAAATTACGTATAAACGGTCACTCTCATTTATTGCCTTATCCTGAACAAATACCTCAGTTTATGAAAGACAAAGGAATTTTTTGGGTTGACAAGGATAAAAAATTTATGCTTCAAAAGAATTGGAGTAGACCAGTAACGGATTCCAGCTTTTTTTTAAATGAAAAATTAGCTTGGATGGAACATTTTGAAATTGATCATGCTGTTGTTTTAAATCTTTCTCAATTGTATGGTAATGGTCTACGTCTTGAAGAGATGAAACAAGCCTTACGTTTTCAAAATGATTTCAACGCCCAAATACAACATGATCATCCAGATAAGTTTACATGTGGGTTTGTCGTGCATCCTGGTTTTGTTAGAGGAGCATGTTGGGAAATTGAAAGATGTGTTGAAGAATTAGGGATGAATCTTCTTTGTTTACCAACTCACTACATGGATACAATCGGAACATGGCGTTGCATTTTTGATGAAGAAAATGAGCCAATTTTTGAATTAGCGAATAAGTATAATTTAGCAGTAGAAATTCATCCTTATGATGGAGAAAAGTTCATTAAGTTAGAAAATACAAGCTGGCGTTTTCATTTAATTTGGATGTTGGCACAGTGTGCAGATGCTTACCATTTTCTAACTTTAAATGGATACTATGAAAAATTCCCAAATATGCGAGTTTGTTTTGCTCACGGTGGACAACTAGCACAAATGAATTTGGGTAGAAGGATTCAAGGATTTGATGGTAGATCTGATTTGTTTGAAGGAAAAATCCATCCTCGAAAGGCTGTTGGACATAAAAATATCTTTTTCGATACATTAGTTCACGATACTGGCTCTTTGGAATTATTAATTAAAAATCAAGGAACAGATCAAATTTTAATAGGATTGGATGATCCATATCCTTTAGGAGAAATGGAAAGTGATAAGCAATCATCATATCCAGGAAAAATTTTAGATTTAGCTATAAACCGAGATATTATTACTGAGAGTCAGAAGAACGAAATGTGGGAAGATAATGTATTAAGATGGTTGTTTGGAAATGATGAAACAAAAAAGAAGAGTTTAGTTGATAAAATATTAGAATAGCTTCATAAAAAAAGCCTCAGATTATGGAGGCTTTTTATGATATTCTATTAATTAAAAGTTGTACTTGCATTGATAGCAACTTCACTCCAAGTTTTGGAAACTCCGTCTTCTCCAGAATGTAAATCTTTACAAACAACATTTAATGAATCTACCGCATTTTTAGCATTCCATTCATCTATGTTCATAATTGTTTTCATACTAAAAATTTTCCCATTGATTGTATATCTAAAAGGTAATTTTTGAGTTTTATTATTCATAGTAAAATCCGCCGTACCAATACTATCATTATCTAATGTCAATTTACCTGTTAATGAAACCGTATTTTCCATAACTCCAAAGAAAAACTTTCTAATCTTTAGATTTCTACCATTGTCTTTAGTTTCCAAACCGCTAATTGGGATATTAAATTCAGCGCCGTTAATTGCTTCTTTTATAGATTCTCCTTCACCTCCTTTAGTAATTTCAATCTTTTTGAATATTCCATTTACAGGAACTTTAGCCGTTGTTTTGTATGCTGTGAAACCGATATTACTTTCCGCTGTTTTTAATGAATAAGGAGCTGTTTTTTCTACTGTTGCAGTTTCAGGTTCATTTTGTTTTTCTTTTTTCTCTTCTGATTTACAAGAAATCATTGAAGTTGAAATGAATGCTGTGAAAAGAATGGTTAAAATTTTTTTCATTATAATTAATTTAGAGATTTCGTAACAAATGTACGCATGAATATGAATTTTTTTAGAGTTTTTTAATTGTTATATCTTATTTTAAGATTGAATTAACCAATTTAATATAACTCTTTTTAGCCTCATCAACAGTCATTCCTTTCAATTGAGCCCAGGCATTAAACTTAAAAGCATTTTTTATATCATCTTCATTCGCATTAAACGAAAAGTTATCTCCTCTTATAGCTTGCTTATAATATGCATATAGACGCAATAAAACATCAGGAGCCAACTTTTGTTTTGTGGTTGATGCCTTTTTAAATGCTTCATTAAATTCTTTATCTAATTCAGAAATCATACCTACATTAAATAATGTATATACAAATATACAAAGGGAGCAAGGAAAAACAAGCTATCTAATCGGTCCAAAAGTCCACCATGCCCAGGCATTATTGTTCCACTATCCTTAACATTAGCTTGTCTTTTAAATTTACTTTCAACCAAATCACCAAAAGTTCCTAAAACTGATGTAATTATAGCGATCATAAGCCAGTTCTGTAAAGAAAATAATTCAGAATATCTTCCTATTAAAAATCCTGCAAAAATGGAAAATAAAAACCCTCCTATGAAACCTTCAATCGTTTTCTTAGGAGAAATACGTTTGAACAATTTTGTTTTTCCAAAGTTTTTTCCAACTATGTAAGCGAAGCTATCATTTGTCCATATTATAAGAATTATATAAATAATTAAATTAGGTTGATATTGATTATTTACAAATGGTAAAAACGCTAAAAAGAAGAATGGAAGAACTATATAATTTATGGCTGTAAACCCTTTTAACACTGGATCTCTTTTTGTATAGTTTTTTCTGTATAAATCAATAATTAAAAAGGCAGAATGAAGTAAACAAAAAGTTAAAAGGTATATGATTTTATCTGTAGCTAAAATCTCCAAAAAATTAAAACTTATTAAAGTTATAAGTGCTACTATTGGAATAGTTGGGTTTTTGGTTTTTATAATTTTTGAAAATTCCCAAAGACATACACTTCCGAAAATCGTAATTAAACCAACAAATGTATCTGGTGAAAAAACAATTGCAAAAATAAAGACCGCGGCATAAACAATTGCTGAAATAACTCTAGTTGAAAAATTGTTCATATCTATAAGTCTTCAAATAGTATAAGATATAGATTCTTTGAGGTTATATTACCGTAAGTTAAGATATCGTCTGGATCTTTTACCGCTAAAGAATAGTTTTTAATAGAACTAATATTTGTTGGAATATTACCTCTGAAATTAGTTTTAATACCGGTTAGTCCTTCACTAATATTCTTAACAAGTTGACTAGTTGTAGCGTAAACGATAAAGTTATCCGATAATGTTGCTAGTTTGTGGCTTCCAATTTGATTAGAAGAAAATAATATTTCTCCTGTATTAGCAATTAAATGTTCGCAAGAAATAAATAACGGATAACCATCTTTTAAAGATTCATGAATCGAAATGTCTAACTTTTTACTCAATTTCAATAAATCTAAATCATTACATGAAATCGTTTTCCAATTATTTTCTATTACAATATTCTGTAAATTTTCAATCACTTCCTCAATTTTTGTACAGTATAAAAATTTACCTCCCTTATTAATGAAATGATTTACAAATAAATCATCCAAAGATAGTTTTACAGGTTGTTTCCTAATAAAACTTTCTTTGGAAGAAACTTTTTGTGAGCCAAGGAACTTTCTTAAAAAATTCATTAAAAAGTTATGATTCTTATTCTTGGTTTATACTTGTGTCTTTTGGATTGGGAAGAGTGTTTTGTTTTTCAAAAGGTCTCTTCCCAAATATCTCTATCAAATCATCTTTAAAGATAACTTCTTTTTCAAGAAGTTTTTGGGCTAGTATATCCAACTTATCTCTATTTTGGTCTAATATCTCGATAGCACGGTTGTATTGTCCTTCAATAATTTTTGAAATCTCCTCGTCAATAACTTTTGCAGTTTGTTCGCTGTATGGCTTTACGAACGAATCGTTTCCTGATGAATCATAATATGTTACGTTACCAACTTCTTCATTTAATCCGTAAACAGTAACCATTGCACGAGCTTGTTTAGTTACTTTTTCGAGATCACTTAAAGCACCAGTAGATATTTTATTAAAGATTAACTTTTCAGCTGCTCTACCACCCATCGTAGCACACATTTCATCAAGCATTTGTTCTGTTTGAACAATCTTTCTTTCTTCTGGTAAATACCATGCTGCTCCAAGTGATTGTCCTCTCGGAACAATTGTGACTTTTACTAATGGCGCGGCATATTTTAACATCCAGCTTACCGTAGCATGACCAGCCTCGTGATATGCTATTACTTTTTTCTCCTTAGGAGTAATTACTTTATTTTTCTTTTCTAAACCTCCAACAATTCTATCAACGGCATCCATGAAATCTTGGTGATGAATTGCAGATTTATTATTTCTTGCGGCAATTAAAGCAGCTTCATTACATAAATTTGCTATATCTGCTCCTGAGAAACCTGGAGTTTGTTGCGCCAAGAACTCTAAGTTCACATCATCAGCTAATTTTAAAGGTTTAATATGTACTTCAAATATTTCTCTTCTCTCATGTAAATCTGGTAAATCAACATAAATTTGTCTATCAAATCTACCAGCACGCATTAATGCTTTATCTAAAATTTCAGCACGGTTAGTTGCTGCTAATACGATTACATTAGATTCAGTTCCAAAACCATCCATTTCAGTTAATAACTGATTTAATGTGTTTTCACGTTCATCATTTCCACCAGTCATACTATTTTTTCCACGAGCACGACCAATTGCATCGATTTCATCAATGAAAATAATAGAAGGTGATTTTTGTTTTGCTTGTTTGAATAAATCTCTTACACGAGAAGCTCCAACTCCCACAAACATTTCAACGAAATCAGATCCTGATAAAGAGAAGAAAGGTACACCAGCTTCTCCAGCAACAGCTTTAGCTAGTAATGTTTTACCTGTTCCAGGAGGTCCTACCAGTAAAGCTCCTTTAGGAATTTTACCACCTAGTTTTGTGTATTTTTCAGGGTTTTTCAAGAAGTCTACAATTTCTTGTACTTCTTCTTTCGCTCCTTCTAAACCAGCTACATTTTTAAATGTAGTTTTAACTTTGGTGTTTTCATCAAATAGTTTAGCGCGAGATTTTCCTATATTAAAAATTTGTCCGCCACCACCAGAAGCGCCCCCAGCACCTGACATTCTTCTCATAAAAAACAACCAGATAGCAATTAAAAGGATAAAAGGTAAAGCACTAAATATAGTATCCAATATACTTGTTCTAGGTTTATGCCTATAAGACAAACTTAAATTGTTTTTTTGTTTGGCCTCGTTTATTTGATTTTCAAAATTTTGTAAATCACCAACGTAATATTCAAACACATTAGTACTTTGACTAAATAAGTTTTCCTTTTTGTTTTTTGAATATTTTTCTTTCTCTTTCGCTACATCTTTTTTGATGTAAATTTCAGCGATAGATTTATTATAGATAATGATTTTTTCAATGTCATTATCATTCAACATTTCAGTGAAATCATTACTTGTAATTTCTTTTGCATTGGTGTTTCCTTGGTTGAAAAGTCCCATTGCTAAGAAGAATAATATAAGAGGCACGTAAATCCAATAAGAATTTAGTGTAAACTTCGGGTTATTTTTTTTCTTTTCGTTCATAAGAATTTGGAGAATTTAAGGATTATAAAGGATTATAAAGGATTATGCGGGGCTTATTTCGGTAATTTTAGCATCCCCCCAAAGACTTTCAATGTCATAATAATCTCTAACGTGTTTTTGAAAAACATGAACAACAACATTCACATAATCCATTAAAACCCATTCTGAGTTTCCTTGACCTTCAACATTAAAAGGTTTATCTTTAAGTTCTTTACTAACTACTTTTTGAACCGAACCAGATATAGCGTTAACTTGTGTATTTGAATTTCCTGTGCAAATTACAAAATAATCACAAACGGTATTTTCAATTTCTCTCAAGTCTAAAAGTTGAATATTTTCACCTTTTACGTCATCTATCCCCTTAATAATCGAAGCGATTAATTCGTCTGTACTTGCTTGTTTTTTTGTCATTAAAAATTTTTAGTTTTAGCAAAGTTATTATTTTTTTGCGAGTAATTTATGTATTATTAATACGAGTTCTTATAATAAATATATATGCATTTAATCAAACTCAATGCCACTGCCTCAACAAATTCATTTTTAAAAGAATTGTCAGTTGATTCTAGTCTAGATGACTTTACTGTTGTGATGGCTGAAAAACAAACCTTAGGGAGAGGTCAAATGAATACCGTTTGGGTGTCTCAACCCTATAAAAACCTTATGTTTAGTGTATATGTAAAGTTTGATGATTTTGAAATTAGAGATCAAACTTTTTTAAATTATGCAGTGGCTTTATCAATGTATGAAGTATTGATTGGATATGATTTGCCAAAATTGGCAGTTAAATGGCCTAACGACATTCTGTCAGAGAAAAAGAAAGTTTGTGGGATATTAATTGAGAATATTTTAAAAGGAAAATCCATAAAAGCTTCAATTATTGGGATAGGTTTAAATGTAAATCAAGAAAGTTTTCCAGAAGAGCTTGCAGATGCGGCATCTTTGAAAATGGTGTTAAATAAGAATTTTGATTTAGATAAATTGTTGAAACAAATTATTTCTAAATTAAGAATGAATATAAATATCTTGAAAGATAAAAAATTTGAAGTTTTAGAATCTGCATATTTAAATGTGTTATATAAAAAAAACATTCCAAGTATGTTTAAGGACACTCAAAATGTTTTATTTATGGGTAAAATAGTTGGAGTAAACACATCAAATGGTAAGCTCCAAATTGAGTTAAGTGATGAAACTATTAGGGAATTCGCTTTAAAAGAAGTTTCATTTGCTTAATTATAATTTTTCTAAATTTTCAGTAAGTGTGTTAATAAAACTTGTTAATGGTTTTTTTACCATCATAGCCATCATAGGATTAAAACTACTATCAAATTTTAATTGAGCCTTACTTTGATTTTCAGATACAGCCTTGATGTCAGCAGCTAAGGTAAAAGGTAATTTGCTACTTGCAGCGCCTAAAGTAACATTAGAAAATTCAGTTTTTTCTTTCATGACTAAACGGATTTCGGGCATTCCCTTTAAACCGAAAATAAAAGAGTCCCCATCTACTTCAAACTTTTCAGTATTTATTGGCATTAACTGTTCGAAGTTTTCAAGTTGAGTTAGGAAGTTAAATAAATCTTTTTGAGATTTATTTACAGTGATATTATTTCCTTCTATGTTCATTGTTAAGTGTTTTGTTTTCCTATTTATTGTTTCCACTCGCTAGGATTTATCCTCCAACTTTCAAGTGTGATTAGTTCTTTCTCGTTAATGTAATTGCTCTCTAAAGCTTGTTCTAATAATTCTTCATAATTACTTAGAGTGGTGAAGTCTAAATGAAATTTTTCAAAAGCTTCCGTAGCGATAGAAAATCCATAAGAAAAAATAGCAACCATACCCTTTACTGTTGCTCCTGATTCTTTTAGTGCTTTAATTGCATTTAAGCTACTTTTTCCGGTACTAATTAAATCTTCAACAACAACTACATTTTGTCCGCTTTCTAAATGACCTTCTATTTGGTTTTTACGTCCGTGCTTCTTAGGTTCTGGTCGCACATAAACAAAAGGTACTCCTAATTCTTGAGCAACCAAAACTCCAATGGCAATGGCTCCTGTGGCCACTCCAGCAATTACATCTGGTTTTCCATATTTTTCTTCAACTAATTTTGCAATTTTCTCTTTTAAAAAATTACGGACAGGGGGATAAGATAATGTAACTCTATTATCACAATAAATCGGTGATTTCCATCCAGAGGCCCATGTGAAAGGCTCATTCGGACTTAATTTAATTGCTTTCACCTGTAATAAAAGTTCAGCGGTTTTTTTTGCAGTATCTTTGTTTAAAATCATACCGCAAATGTATAAAGTTTTTGTGAATGATAGACCTTTAATCTTTACTTCTTCTTTAAGAAAAAATGAAGATTATCCCATGTTTAATTATAGAGATATTATCTTAAGTGAACTCATAAGAGATGTGAAAAGAGGAAATTCCAAAGGAGTTTACCTTTACACACCGTTACTTAGTAAGGTATGGAAAGAGTTTTGTTTAGATTTTCATTTAAAGAAAGCAGGTGGAGGTTTGGTTATGAGCCCAACGGAAGAAATACTTTTTATTTTTAGAGCGAAAAAATGGGATTTACCAAAAGGAAGATTAAAATTCAATGAAAATATTGAGTACACCGCAATAAGAGAGGTCAAAGAAGAATGTGGGATTTCCAAAGTTGTAATTGATAAGTTTCTTATGAATACTTATCATTTGTACCCTTCTAAAGGAAGAGATAGATTGAAAAAAACATACTGGTATTTGATGAAAACAAGTTCCGATGAAGAACTAAAACCTTTATTTAAAGAAGGAATTGTTAAAGCTAAGTTTTTTAATTCTGAAGAAATTAATGAGATAGTTTTGCAAAATACTTACGAAAATATAAAAGCTGTTTACGCTCACTATCTTAAATCGTGTAGATAAAAAATGATTATTATTTCAGTTAAAATGAAGTTTTACTGTCAGCTTGTCACTGAATTTCTCATAAAACTGTCAAAATTAATTTAAAAATGTGTTGGCATGACCTTTGACAAATTGTAATCGTAAAATTTTTGAATAAAATAAAAAACGATAATAAAGTTATGAGTAAAATTATAGGAATAGATTTAGGTACTACCAATTCTTGTGTTTCTGTAATGGAAGGAAACGAGCCAGTAGTAATTCCTAATTCTGAAGGAAAAAGAACTACCCCTTCTGTAGTCGCTTTTGTTGAAGGAGGAGAAAGAAAGGTTGGAGACCCAGCTAAACGTCAAGCAGTTACAAACCCTACAAAAACTGTTTATTCTATTAAGCGTTTTATGGGGAATAAGTTCTCTGAGTCTCAAAGAGAGGCAGACAGAGTGCCTTATGATGTTGTAAAAGGAGATAACGATACTCCAAGAGTTAAAATTGATGATCGTTTATATACACCACAAGAAATTTCTGCAATGGTGTTACAAAAAATGAAAAAGACTGCAGAAGATTATTTAGGGCAGGATGTTGCGGAAGCAGTAATTACAGTACCAGCTTACTTCAACGATGCTCAACGTCAAGCTACAAAAGAAGCTGGAGAGATTGCAGGATTAAAAGTTCGTCGTATAATTAATGAGCCAACTGCTGCCGCTTTGGCCTATGGATTAGATAAAGCTGATTCAGATAAGAAAATTGTTGTATTTGACTTTGGAGGTGGTACACATGATGTTTCTATTTTAGAATTAGGAGATGGAGTATTTGAAGTGTTAGCTACAGATGGAGATACTCACTTAGGAGGAGATGATGTTGATGAGAAAATTATTAATTGGTTAGCTGAAGAGTTTAAAGCTGAGGAAAACATGGACTTACGTCAAGATCCAATGGCTTTACAACGTTTAAAAGAAGCTTCGGAAAAAGCTAAGATTGAGTTATCTAGTACAACTTCTACTGAGATTAACTTACCATATATTACGGCAACGGCTTCAGGACCTAAACACTTAGTAAGAACATTAAGTAGAGCTAAGTTTGAGCAGTTAATTGATGATTTAGTGAGAAGAACTATCGAGCCATGTCAAACAGCTTTAAAAAATGCGGATTTATCCACTTCTGATATTGATGAAGTAATTTTAGTAGGGGGTTCAACCCGTATTCCAGCAATTCAAGAAGCTGTTGAGAAGTTTTTTGGAAAAGCCCCAAGTAAAGGAGTAAACCCAGATGAGGTTGTTTCTTTAGGAGCAGCTATTCAAGGTGGAGTTTTAACTGGTGATGTAAAAGATGTTCTTTTATTAGATGTTACTCCATTATCGTTAGGAATAGAAACAATGGGTAATGTATTCACGAAGTTAATTGATGCGAATACAACAATTCCAACAAAGAAATCTCAAGTGTTCTCTACTGCTGCAGATAACCAACCATCCGTAGAAATTCACGTATTACAAGGTGAAAGAGCAATGGCAGCAGATAATAAAACAATTGGACGTTTCCATTTAGATGGAATTCCACCAGCACAACGAGGAGTTCCACAAATAGAGGTTACTTTTGATATTGATGCAAACGGAATTATCAACGTTTCTGCAAAAGATAAAGGAACTAATAAAGAACAAAATATTCGTATCGAAGCTTCTTCAGGATTAACAGAAGAGGAAATCCAGAGAATGAAAGCTGATGCAGAAGCTAATGCTGATGCCGATGCAAAAGCTAAAGAGGAGATTGAAAAAATCAATGGTGCTGATTCTATGATTTTCCAAACAGAAAAGCAATTAAAAGAGTTTGGAGATAAATTATCAGCAGATAAAAAAGCTCCGATTGAAAGCGCTCTAGAAGAGTTAAAGAAAGCTCACGAGAGTAAAGATTTAGCTGCTATAGATACTGCAATGGAAAAAATCAATGAAGCTTGGAAAGCAGCTTCAGAAGAAATGTATGCTGCACAACAGCAAGCAGGAGGTGATGCAGGAGCACAACCAGGTCCAGACGCAGGCGCTTCAGCTGATACTGAAAGTGACAACGTTGAAGATGTAGATTTTGAAGAGGTGAAGTAATTCACAACTGTTATAACATCAAAAAAAAGAGATTGTTCTAATTTAGAACAATCTTTTTTTTGAACAAAAAATAGCTTTTGGGAAGCATAAATTTATCATTGGGAAACATATAAAGCTTTTGTTGATTCATTTTTTAGTTATTAAGATTTTATTAGTTCAAATAATCACTTTAATAATGAAGAAATTAATGGTGTTTCTCTTGGTTGTTATATTTAATTTAGGTTGCGAAAAGGATAAGTCGCAATTAACTTCTCAAGAAAAACTTGAAGATTTTGATTTTTTATATAAGGAACTCGAAGAATCCTATCCATATTTTCATATTAATGAAAGACTAAATAATATAGATTGGTTATCTCGCAGAAACATTTATCAAGATCAAATATTAAAAACTAAAAATGACAATGATTTTTTAAAAGTTTTAAATAGCATTTTAGATGATTTAAATAATGATCATACCGACATTTATCCTACTTTAAATTACAATTATTTTTTGAAAGCTTATCAGATAGGTTTTAGAGAGTATGGACTTTACAAATCTTATATTGAAGAGTTAGAAAAGACAGACACTATTAAAACTAATTATTGGAGCTTAATAGATAAAGAGTTGTATGAAATAGAAGCTATAAGTGAAGATTTAGGCGAAACAAAACAAGAATCAAATTTAACTATTGAAGAGCAAGATGTTATTGCTATTATTAAAATCAGATCTTTTAGCTATGATTTAATAAAGGAAGATGCTAAAAGATTAAAAATGTTTTTTCAAAAAAAACTTATTAATTATTCTACTTTAATCATCGATATTCAAGGCAATGAAGGAGGAGATACAAGTTATTGGTCGGATAATATGGTAAATTATTTGATTAAAGATACCGTAAAGTATACGGTCAATTATGCTTTTAAAAACTCTAAAAGGATAAGGGAATTTAAGCCAAGTTATTTTGAGAAAATCTACTCTTATGAAGATTTAGATTTAAATCAAGTTCCTCAAGAAATAATATCGGATGAATATTTAATTTATTCAACAGAAGCAAAAATAATTCCTAAGTCTAAGGAAAAGTATCAAGGGAATGTATTTTTAGTGGTAGATAAAGATGTTTATTCAAGTGCTGAAGCTTTAGCTCATTTTTTTAAAACAACTAAAATAGGAAAAGTTGTAGGAGAGCGAACTAATGGAGATGGAGTTGGAACTGATCCTCTTTTATTGACACTTCCTAATAGTGGTATTGTGATTAGATTTACCGGAGAAATGGGATTAAATTCAGATGGAAGTGCAAATGAAGAAATGAAAACGACGCCAGATATATTTATTAAAGCTAATTCAAGGGAAGAAAGATTGAATCATTTATTATTACAAATCAATGAAAACTAGAACATAAAAATTTCATCATAACGAATCAAACTAAAAAATGTAGTTTTGGTAATTATGAATAAAGTAACACGATATCTATTTTATATTTTATTCTTATTTTTTGTAGAAACATTTTCACAAAATCCAGTTTCAATTCAATTAACAGAAAAAGATGGATTACCAGATATTGAATTCTATGGAGCGGTTGAAGATAAAGAAGGATTTATTTGGTTGGCTGCTGATAAAGGATTGTTTCGATATGATGGTAAGAGATTTAAAAATTACACACATCCAGATAAAAGAGGTTTATCTGTTTTCGGTATAAAATTAGACGACGAAGGTAGGGTTTGGTGTAATAATATATCAGGACAATTTTTTTATTTAGAAAATGATTCTCTTCATTTATTTAAGGATCTTAAAAAAGAAGCAAAGGGTCAATTAACCAATTTTATTTTCTTTAAGAATAAACTCGTTATTTATTATTACCGTGAGATTATTTTAGTCGATTTGAAAGATGCAAATTCAATTAAAAAAATTAGTGATAATAAAAAGACAATTTCTACTTATAAAGAGAATGATGCACTCTTTCACATTATAGAAGAACAGAAATTTATATCAAATGATGGTGAATCATTTAATCTCCAGAAGTCTTTTAAAAATAAATTGTATTCCGATTATTATAATATCTATTGGAGTTTTATTCCATTTAAAAGAAAGCGTTTCTTTTTAGGATATGAGCAACTAACCACAAATACAACGAGAGAAAGAAATACTATGGTTATGGAAATGGATGATAAGCTAGTAGGAGTGAAGTTACCTGATGCATTAAAGTTTTCTAAGAATATCATTGATTATTACATCTATGAAGATTTATTATGGTTAGGAACAGAAGATGGAGTTTACGTTTGTGATTATCAAAATAAAGAGTTGATAATTAAGGATCATTTTTTTAAGGGAAAAACAATCACCAAAATAATAAAAGATAGAAATAATAACTATTGGTTTACAACCTTAAGAAATGGGATTTTTATTGTTCCAAATATTAATTTAAAAAAGCTTGAGTTGGATTTTAAAGAAGCGAATATAACTGCTATGAGCAAAATCGGGAATGATAAAATTATTTTCGGTTCATCTAAAGGAAATCTTCAAATTGTAAACATTAATTCCAATAGAAGTGAAACCTTGCCACATCTAAAAGAACAAAAGATTTTTGCAATCTCAGCTATTAATAAAGATAGTATACTTGTAGGTTATAAATCTCATACTGCCTTAATTGATATTAACGATTACAGCAGTAAACCAATCCAGAGTAGTTACTTTAAAGGTGTTAAAGATTTTTCATTCGTTTCTTCCAACAAAATATTATTAGCATGTTACAATAAAGCTTCATTTATTTCTTTAAAGCCAAAAGAAATAAATGAAGTTTTATTAGGGAAAATTCGTGCTTACACGACCCATTTCAGTGAAAAGAATAATAAGAAATATGTTGGATTTGTAAATGGAACTAGGATTTATGATAAAGAAAACAAAGAGGTACATCTTTTACATAAAGGAAAAGACATTTTTACAGTTGATATTGGGGAAACTAAAAACGGGATAATTTGGTTATCTACTTTTAAAAATGGAATTCTCGGAATTCAAAATGATAGTATATCGATTAATTACACCATGAGTAATGGTTTGTTGTCTAATCTAACAAGAGAGATCAAAGGAGATGGTGATAATTTATGGATATCTACAACTAATGGAATTCAGGTTTTAAATACAAAGACTAGAAAGTTTCGAAACTTAACAAGGAGGGACGGCATAAATTCCTATGATATTACTGATATTATCCCCTTTGAAGACAAGTTATTTTTTAGTTCTAATAAGGGAGTGATAAAGGTTGATCGAGATAAGATATTTAAAAGAGCAAATACACTTAAATTTTATTTCACTAACATTTCTGTAAATGATATAAATAAGAAAATTGAAAGTAATTATAAGTTGAAATCTGATGAGAATAAAATACAGTTCGACTTTCAAATTAATGGGTTTTTAGCAGAAGAAAATATTCAGTATGGGTATCAGTTGATCGACAAAGGAATGAAGGAAAAATGGAATTTATTAGATCAAAATATAAACCAAATAACATTTAATAATCTCGCTTCGGGTGAGTATAAATTTGTTTTAAAAGCGACTTCCATAGATGATCCAAAAAATGAGTTTTCTAAGACTGTCACTTTTTCAATAGCATTGCCAATTTATAAAGAATGGTGGTTTGTGTTTTTAATTTTTTTGTCTGGAGTTTTAATTGTTTGGTATCGCTTTAATCAACGCATAAAAACAATAAGAGAAACTCAAAAAGCGGCATTAGAGAAAGAAAGATTACAACGAGAATTAGTATCAACTAAACTAGAAACTTTACGATCTCAAATGAATCCCCATTTTACTTTTAATGCGTTGAATTCTATTCAGAATTTAATCTTAAAAAATGATAAAAAAGAGGCATATAACTATTTGACTAAATTTTCAACGCTTATTCGTGAGAATCTTCATTTAAGTACAAAAACGTTTGTGGTTTTTGAAAAGGAACTTTCGTTAATTAAACGTTATTTAGATTTAGAAAGTCTACGTTTTAAGGAAACATTAAAGTATAATATCAATGTAGGTGACAATGTGGAGGAAGTTAAAATTCCAACAATGATTATTCAACCTTATGTAGAGAATGCAATTAAACATGGTTTACTTCATAAAAAAGATGGTATTCGAAAATTAGAAATCGAGTTCTACCTAGAAGACAAAGTTTTGGTAAGTAAAATTTCAGATAATGGAATTGGAATTGAAAAAGCTGAACAAATTCAAAAAAGAAATCAGGTAAAGAAGAAGTCGTTTTCTACAGAATCAATTCGGGAAAGACTTTCGTTTTTGCGTGAATATTATAATACTGATATTGGAGTCGAGTACCCAATGGTAGATTCAGGAACTACAGTGATTATTAAAATTCCTTATTTTATTTAGGGATTGGCTTGTAATAAACATTTTGAATGTAAAAAGATGAAAAGTTTAAAAGCAGTTTTAGTAGATGACGAGTTAAATGCTAGAGAAAACTTAAGATATCTATTGGATGATTTTTGTAAAGAGGTAGATATAGTTGGTGAAGCCTCTAACGTAGATGAGGCTGTCAATGTTATAAAAAAGAATCAACCTGATTTAGTATTTTTAGATATTGAAATGCCAGAAAAGAATGGCTTTCAGCTTTTCAAAGAATTCAAGGAAGTTAATTTTTATGTTATTTTTATAACAGCTTATGATCATTATGCTATTAAGGCTTTTCAGGTTTCTGCAATTGATTATTTATTAAAACCTATTGATATTGAATTATTGCAAAACGCAGTTAAAAAAGTCGAAGAGAGTTTGAACTTTAGAAAGTCGAATGATAGAATTCAACTACTAAAGGAGAATAAGAAAAAACTGCAGAAGATTGCGATACCTTATAAAAACGACTATGTCATTCTGAACATCAACACGATTATTTGTATTCAGGCAGATAGAGTTTATTCAATTATACGAACTATTGAAGGAAAGCAATACGTGGCCTCAAAAAAATTAAGTCACTACGAAAGTTTATTTCAAGATGATGGAACCATTGTGAGAGTTCATAGATCTTGGATGGTGAATACAGAACATATTGAATTGTATTCGAAACGTGAAAAACAAATTGAGCTAACTACAGGAGAGATAATACCTGTAAGTCGAGGATATAAAGATTCTTTTGAGACAATTTTTTCTTCATAAATGTCCTTTAGGAAACAATAAATGTTCATTCGGAAGTAATAAGTAAATCGAACATAACCGATAACATTCTTTTGCACTGTAAAATATATTTAATTGAATGTTATTATGTTTAAAAAATTACTTTCATTATTGTTATTCTTTATAACAATATCAATTACTGCCCAAGTTCCCTCAAGCGGTTTAATTTCTCATTATAAATTTACCAACGGAAGTTTAAACGATGAAGTATCAAGTGGTGCTTCATTAACTAATACGGCTGGATCCTTACCAAAAAGTATTAATGATCGTTTTGGAAGTTCGGTTAGTGCTATTGAAAATGATCAGTCTGCCAAAATACGTCGTTCTAATTTTACCTCGTATCAATCAATTGGAGACGATCATACTTTAAGTTTTAGTTTTTGGATGAAGACAAATACAAATGATGGTAATGCAAGAAATTTATACGATAAATCTAATAAGTCAAATGCAGAATTCTCAACAAGTCCGGTAAGTGGAGAGAAGGGTTTAGCTATTATATTGAAAAACGGAAAAATTGGGGTTCAATATATTTTTGGAAGAATTGATAATATAGTTTCAGGAGGAAGAAGATATATAAGGCGTACTAATTTTTCTAATACTAATATAGCAGATGATCAGTGGCATCATGTAACTATTACTATTCGAGCTGATATCACTTCTACTGGTTCTGCTGTATATCAAAATACAACAGTTTTTTCAAGTTCGATTTATGTAGACGGGATTTTAGATAACTCAGAAAATATTGGTCCAGTATTAAGTTTTGATCCTAATATATCGTTTGATGAAGATTTATCTTCATACTTATTTCAAGTTCGCTCAGCTTCACTTTCTAGCAGTACCTATTATTCAGATAGTTTTGATGATTTTGCAATTCATAATAGAATTTTATCTGCTGCTGAAATTCAAAATATTTATAGAGAAAATGAAGACTGTTTGATTTTCCCAACTACCGATTTTACAATTACACGTACATCAAATAATAACGTAGAATTAGTAATTAATGGCTCAGGTAGTTTTAATATAGCTTATCATAAGAGTTCTGAACCTTTTAGTAATGCAACAATTATTTCGGCGAACCCGTCGGGTACAACATCAATTTCAGGTTTAGATCCTGTGAGATACTTCTTTTATGTTAAAAATCAAAACTGTAATGATCCAAATTTGGGATGGTCTGAAGCAAAAATTTCCGGAACTAGTATATTATATGTTAATGCAAGCGCAGTAGGAAATAATGATGGGGCAGATTGGACAAATGCTTATACAGATATACAAGATGCGTTAACTGTAGCATTAGATGGAGAAGAAATTTGGATAGCAAAAGGAACTTATACGCCTGATTCTTCTGATAGAACTAATCCATTTACAATAAATACTGAAAATGTAAAAATTTATGGTGGATTTGATGGAACAGAGATCTCTTTATCAGCTAGAGATAATTCTTTGATTCATAACGTTAATAGAACCATTTTAAGCGGTGATCTTCAAGGAAACGATAACGGAAGTATTTTTGTAAATAAACCAGATCGTTCAGATAATAGTTATCATGTAGTGGATATTAGAGGCGATAATGTTTTACTAGATGGAGTTACAATTTCTGGAGGACATGCCAATGGCGCTAATGATTTCAGGCTAGGTGCTGCAATATACATAACCAGTAATATTGATAAATTTACGATTAGAAACTCTCGTTTAGAGGAAAATGCAGGTGTCATCGGAGGAGCTTTATATTCTCGTGTTTCCGGTAGTTCAGTACAAAATTATAATGTTGATTCATGTATTTTCAAAAACAATGTTAGTACAAATGTAGCTGCTGCATTATTTGCTACTCCAGGAGATAATACAAGTATGAATTTTACTATTTCGAATTCACTATTTGAAAACAATAGAACAGAAGATAATGGTTCAGCTTTAGGAAGAGGGTTAAGTGCTATTTGGTTAAGAGCTTTTAATACAGGAAGTGTTATTTCGCCTACAATTGTAAATAATACTTTTGTAAATAATAGAAATGAAGGAACAGGGAGTTCAGACTTCGCTACTGTAGGTTTAAGTCAGGAAAATGGAACCTTCGGAACAATTAATATTGCAAATAATATTTTTTGGGGAAATACAGATAATAGTGGTAATACATCACTTGCCTTTGGTAGAAGAACAGATTCAAGTATAGCTCCAGGAATATCGGTGAGTAATAGTATTGACGAGAATAATTTTTCTAATATTCCAATGGGAAATGTAATCAATAGCTCTAATTCTGATCCTTTATTTACTGATGCAGTAAACGGAGATTTTACCCTTCAGACGGTGTCACCTGCTGTGGATAGTGGTGATAATACAAAAATCCCTACTGGAATTGTAACTGATTTATTGGGTAAAGTTAGAATCCATAATACAACTGTTGATATAGGAGCTTATGAATTTGGAGCAACGAGTTATTTACCGAGATATTTAACAATAAATGCTGTGAATGGAACAGTTTCTACAAATCCAAATTTTACTAATGGGATTTATAATGATGGAACTTCAATTGAATTGACAGCTACACCAGCTTCAGGTTATCAATTTGATGGATGGAGTGGAGATGTAACAGGAACTACAAATCCATTAACGATTACAATGGATGCTGATAAAACAGTTACAGCAATGTTCAGTGCAGTTACTGCTAGCGTAGTTGACTTAGAATTTAACAAAGAAGTAAAGGTGTACCCAATTCCAGCTACTGATATATTGAATATTGAAATAGTCAATGAGTACCAAATTAAGAAAGTGGTAATTTATAGTTTACTAGGTAAAAAAGTTATTGAAACAAAAGAGACAAAGGTGAATATTTCTGAATTAGTAAATGGAGTCTATTTGTTAATGGTAACAAATGAGGAGGGAAGAGTTGCATCAAGAAGAATTATTAAAATGTAGATATGCGAAAGATTAAAAAGTACCAACTCGAAATTTTAATTTTCGTGTTGTATGGACTTATTTTTTATATCATGTTTAGCATATTTTAAATATTTAACCTGAGGTGTATTTACCTCAGGTTTTTTATTTTTATGATATGAAATTTTACCAGAAAGAAGTTACATTACCTCGTTTTGAAAGGGGGTATCATTTAATTACTCATCTTATAGAGAATATAGTTCCTGAAATAGAAAATATAACAATCGGACAGTTTCAAGCTTTTATTAAACATACTTCTGCAAGTCTGACTATCAATGAAAATGCTGATCCAACGGTGCGTATGGATTTTGAAACACATATTAATAAAATGATCCCTGAAAATATGCCGTATTTCAAACACGATTATGAAGGTTCAGATGATATGCCAGCACATATTAAATCTTCAATGCTTGGTTGTCAAGTAACGATTCCAATTACGAATGGGACATTGAATTTGGGAACATGGCAAGGAATTTATTTAGGAGAACACAGAAATTATGGAGGAAACAGAAAAGTTATAATTACTGTTTTTGGAGTGTAGGGGAATTTCAGAAAATAACATATAATAAGTTAACAAGCAGAAAAACTTTAGCGACAAGGTCAATTACATATAGTTTACTCAGAAAGAAATAACTAATAACAATGGCCATGAGCATGCATAACGGAAATTGAAATCCATAAAACTCTCTAAAAGTATTATGTTCTGTTGTACCGTTTTTGGTTGCTTCATAATAATTCACTTCACCAAATAATGCAGATTCATAAATTATGATATCTTCTCGTTCGTTAACGGAAAAAGCAAAGTCTGAAGAGCAATAAAAATTATTATGTTCAGTATAAATTTCGTAGGAGTATTTCCTAGTTTCATTGTGAGATCTATTGTAGTGATTTGGGACATCTCTTTGAACAGTAATTTTGGTTATTTTCTCATGTTTAATTTTATCGTAATACGAATAATCATAAATAATTAAAAATCCTATAAGAAGGAAAAAGCAATTGTATAACAATTGCTTTTTTCTGTTTTCTGAAACCATATTTACTTTTCTAATCCTTTTTGAAGTGCTTCTTTAATTCCTTCTAAGTTTTCAGAGAAAGCCATCATTTGACTTAATATTTGAGCCATTTCATTCTTGTCTCCGAAGCCTTTCAGTTTATTGTTTTTCAAGAAGATTTCTTTAATATTATTCCAACGAGCGCTTTCCTCTTCTGAAAGTTTATTTATAAGCTCTTTATATTTCAATAAGTTTCCTTCGGCTGCTGAGGTTAAAGTTTGTGATTCACTCTCGTAATGCGATAATAGTAAACGTTGTAATTCATCATTGTTCATAATAGGAACAATTTTCGCAACTAATTTATTCATATCACGATACGATCCTTGTAATTTAAAAGAAGGTTCGGTTCTATATTGATCTTCCATTGCGGCAGATTGAATATAAGCTTGATTTACTTTTAAAACTGTGTCGCGAACCGTAATTACTTTCTCTAAAACAGATGTGTAATCTTGAATTTCCTGCTTCGTGTGATTTCCTTTCAAATCAACATCACCTGTATTATTTTCAACTTTATCAATTAAAGAATATACATCTTCAAAATATTTACTACTTAATTGGTGTAAAACAGGATTTGATGTTAATGAGTTTTCTATTAAACTCAATTTGAATAAATGCGCTGTATCTCCAATTATGTCTCCTAAATTATAAATATCTGCACGGTTAGCTAACATATCTGGAATTTGAAAACGATCTCCACTTTCTGTATATGGATTTCCAGCCATGATTACGCAGAATTTCTTGCCACGTAAGTCGTATGTTTTCGGTTTACCGTTAAAAACACCTTCAACTTTACGAGTTCCATCAGATAATGAAATAAACTTTTGTAAAAATTCAGGATTACAATGTTGTATATCGTCTAAATATAACATCACATTATCGCCCATTTCAAAAGCCAAGTTCAACTTTTTTAATTCTTCTCTAGATGCTGAATTATTAGCGGACATTGGATCGACCGAAGTTACTTCATGACCAATAGCAGGACCATTAATTTTCATGAATACCAAACCTAATCGATTTGATATGTATTCCATTAAAGTGGTTTTACCATAACCTGGAGGAGAAATTAATAATAACATTCCCATTCTGTCGGTACGTTTGTTGTCACCAACTGTTCCAAGTTGTTTCGCTAAATTATCTCCGATTAAAGGAAAGTAAACTTGATCAATTAATTTATTTCTAACAAAAGAAGATAGAACTCTAGGTTTAAATTCTTCTAACTTTAAATCTTCTTTTAGCCGATCTGTTACCTCTTGTTTTGCTTCTTTATATTGAATATAGCTTGGAACTTCTACAGAAACGAAATGTTCAAGTTTCTGCATAAATTCATGGTAATTAAATTTAAAAACTCCTTCAACAAGAGAGTTGTGATCTCCTTTTAAGTTTTCAATATTTTCTATTGGATGAACTGCTTTAATTTCAGAATTTGATTCGTGTTCAAATAATGAAATACAAACCATTTCATCGATGTATGATAGTGTGCTTTTATCTTTTGTAGAAAGAAAAGAAGCAATCCATTGTTTTGCTAAGTTTATTTTATCTGTATAGTTTTCAATTTTATCAATCCCGCTCTTAAACTTGTGATAAGCATCTTGTTTTTTCAAAGTTTTGATAAAATCTTCTTTTAAGCTAAAGGCATCTGTACTTAATTGAAACGTGTTATTCGCTTTCAGTTCATCAAATAAATAGTGTGCAATTTCAGTAGAATTTTCAGATCTGAAAAGTTTAGAATTCTCTGCAAAAATTGCAATTGTTTCACTCAGGTTTTCGATGATAAATGAATACGATTCACTATCTGGAAAAACACTTAAAACTTCTCCAGAAGCTTTTATATTAGAATTAAGTAATGTTTGTTGTTCTTCTTCCAAAGAATTCCAAAAATACTGTGCATATCCTCTAACAGTAGGAGAGAAGGTAAGTAATCCTAACTCATGATGTTTATGAACAAGTGTGTGTAATATTTGACTAGCATCTACATCATGAACTCCTTTTACATATCCTTCAGAATATAAGTTACTACTTTCTTTTTGTACAACTTCAAGTAATTGTTCTACTGTTTTATTTAATAATTCAGATTCAGGTTTACTCTTGAAAATTTTATAAGCTAAATAAGCTGCTCTGTAAACATCACCGTTTTCTGAAACTAACTCTTGATTCCAATATTTTTTTGATTGTAGTAAGATTTCATTATCAATGGTATCATAAAAATCGGTACCTGTTAAATGATAATAAAGCTCTTCATCTTTATAAACAATGGTTAAGTCTAATACTTGTTTATTTACGCCGAATTTATGTTTTCCTAGTTTGATTATATTTTCACCATCCTCATATAATTCTTGCTTGTCTTTTAATTTTCTTAGTGCATCTTCTTTAGCAACTTTTAATTGAGTTTCTATTGCTTCAGCTTTTCCGGCATCATTTAATTCTTTTAATTGATTAACAATGTCTCTTACCTTGTTAATCATTAAGTCAGCAGCAAAATAACCGTTAATATCTTCAACCGTATCGAAGCTCTGGGCTTTTTTTGCAACTCCTTTTAAAATTCTCTCTGATGCAGTTTGAAGAGCAACGGCTTTTTTATTTCTTTTTTCAATTAAGTTATTCTTTCTAGTGTCAAAAGCAGCGTGAATTTCTTCACGTTTTTCAATAATTTGACCAATAAATTCTTCGAAATCAGCAAATTTACCTTCTAATTCTTCTAATTGAATGGCAGTTTTAGTTAAGAATTCATCGCATTTTTCTGGCGTTGTAGCCATGTCAATATAGTTGATGATACTTTGATCAATCAATTTTAATTGCGCAACAAAATCTGCTTTCGCTTCAGAACTACCAAGACTCTTAATTGAGTTTTTAATTCCTGCTTTTAATTGATTTAACGTGGCAAAAATCAACGAAATGTTATCAATTATTTTTGTTGACTGAGATGTATCTTCAATTTCAAGATTTGAAACGATATCAATTAACATTTCCAAATCAGCAGTAATTTGATTTACTTCTTTTTCTAAAGCTTTTGCATCAACGACTTTTTTGATTTCAGGTAAAGCTTTTTCTTTTTCTGAAACTCTCTTATGATAAGGAGCTAGTGCCTTATCATTCAGTAAAAATTGAATACAACGTTTCGAAATTAAGTTATTTTGTTCTGCAACTTGTTCTTCTAGTGCTTCTAAATGTTCTTTTTGAATATATCGAACATCATGCAAACTAATTACTTCACCACGTAAACTTCTAAGTTGACTTAACAACCCAACAAAGTCATCAATAGATTTAAAAGAAGTACTTCTTATTTTACTGAAAAGCTCATCAGATTTCTTATTGATTTCTTGAGTAGCTTTTTCTGCCTGTTTTTTTAATTGAACTACTTTTTCAAATTCTTCAATAGCAGCATTAGCGGCTTCATTAATTTGAAGAATTGGTTCATTTAATTGATGCGTTTCTTCTTCAGGAAGCCAATAATAAGTGTCATTTATATCTTTCGATATTTTTGCAATATCATTATATAAGCCAGTATAATTATCCTCTTTGTTTAAGAGGTTAATTAACTCATGACATTCAGCCATGGCTCTTACAATGTCTTTATTCCCAATTTTAAATAATAAAGTATCAGTGTGTTGGGACGGCATAAAACTTCCTTTTAAATAAGGAGTTTGCCAAATTTGCACTACATGATGTTTTGTTTGTTCATTTTCTGTACGGAAGTAACATAATTCACCATTTTCAAGTAGGGTGAAACCATTACATATTATTGGAGTTTTTACTTCTTGTTCAATGATGTTGTATGACATCAAAATGTATAAACCGCGAATGGTAGCATAAAATACATATAAAAAGTCTTCGCCATTAGGAGAACTAACTTTCTTTTGAAATTTTACTTCTTTTACATCACTTTCAAAGATTTTGTATTCCCCGGTTTGTAAGTAATAACCATTTGGGAAAATAATTCCATGTCCGTCCGGAAGTTGAACAGCAGTATCTTTTATACTGTCAATTCTTTGAACTTCTTGTAGTTTATGATTATAAACAAAATAACGATGATCTTCCTGAAAAGGTTTAATTTCTAAAGTCGTTAAATTACCTAAATCTCCATATCTAAACTGACCATCATCTAAAGTTTGGTCATAATGTTCAACTGGTTCAGATAAAATTCCTTTTCCATCGTCTGTATTGTCCTCAATTTTAATGGTTAAATCACCTCCAATGGTTTCAACAAAAACTTTATCCAGAACTGAAATATGCGAATGTGTTCCATAGCGATGCATATCTCTAGTAACTTCTTGCCACTGGAATTCGTGTTGTGTTGGAAATTTATATTCATGTTCACTTCGGTTGTCAACATATTGAAGTGAATTATCGTTGATTAACCATTTAAAGGTTTTTATGTCATTGGTATTTTCGCTAAGTTGAAATACCATATGAAGGTAGTTTCCAACAATGGCGAACTTAGAGAAGATCGTATTACGATAGTACTTGTAAAGGTTGGTGAAATCATTTATAAAAAGGTCGTCATTTATTAAGTCGAGCGTTTGTAAATGAAAGTGATTTTCTTTGAATTCATAAACACTAAATACATCCGATAATTTGATGTCTGTTCGTAATCCAAAGTGTACGTTATATCCGAAAATTGAAGTATTACCAAATGACACAATATCTCTGGCAATACAGTTATTTTCAGTATTAATTCTATCGTTAGCAATTAATTTGGTTTCTACATTACCAAAAACATGTTTTCTAGCATCATTTAACTTATGTAATCTACTTTGTAGTTCTTGCTTTTGTTTTTGCAATCTACCTTGAATGATTTCATAGGTTCCTCCGTCTAATTGTTGATTGTTTTGGTTTTCCATATATTTTTAGCGTCTGGATTGTTAGATGTAAGGAACAAAGAATGTTCCTTAAAAGTTTGGAAATTGAGTGCAATACACTCAAAACAAAAAAGAAAAAGCCTAGAGCAATTTGTCTAGGCTCTTTATGAGTATTAAGATAATTTCTTATCAGATAATCCTAATCCTTTAGCAAGGTTGAAAAGATTACTAAATAATCCTTCTTCATCCGAATTGTTAGCTCTGTCTTTTAAATCCATTAAAAGATTTGCTACAGTTAAGTTTTTGATGTCTTCGGTAGAGATTCCGTATTTAGTAGCAAATTCTTTTACCTTTTCAAGTAAATTTCCTTTCACGTCATCACTTCCTAAAATAGCATCTTTTACATCTTGAATGTTATCGCTATGTTGAACTAATCTATCGATTCCTTTCGCCTTAGTAATTTGTCCAATAATTTGATCAAAGAACATTGTTTCACCTCCTACGATATCAATATTAGCAGCTCTTAATGCGTCACCGATAACTTGTGCTTGCGCATCTGCAATGTCTTTCTGAATTTGAATTTGAGCTAAATCAACTTGTAATTCTTTCTCTAAACGTAACTTGAATTCTTCGTGTTCTTTTCCAACACCATCAAGTTTCTTCATTGCTTCAGCTTTTTCTTCAATTCCAGCAGCATCTGCAATCGCTTTTTCTTTGATTACTTGAGCTTCTGCTAATCCTTCTTCTTTAACAGCTTCAGCTTTCGCTAAGATTCCAGCAGCTTCTGCTTTTGCTTTTTTCTCGATAATAGTTGCTTCAACTAATCCTTGACGTTCGTTAGCATCAGCTTTTGCGTGCATAACTTGTGCTTCAGACATACCAATTGTAGCTTCCTCTTTTGCTTTTGCTTCTGCTATAGTTTTACGAGCTTCAGCCTCTTTTTCACTTGCTTCTTTTTGAGCTTGTGCTTCAATATTAATTTCTTCAGCTTTTTGCTTCGCTGCTTCTTTTTCTGCTTCTGCTTGTTTGATCCTTTTGATTAAAGATTCTTCAGCTTCTGCTTCAGCAACAGTAATTTTTACTTGCTTCTGACGATCGGCAGTTTTAAACGCTTCAATATCTTTCATGTTTTCACGCTCTTCAACCACACCTTTTTCTAACATAACGCGATCACGAATAACATCTTGAATATTCTTCTTTTCTACTTCAACAACTTTATCTTTTTCTATTTGAGCTAATGTTACAATTCTTTCACGTTCCGTAGCCTCTAACATTCTGTCTTTTTCAACTCTTTCGATTTCAACAGCTTCAGTACGTAATTTATTTTTCTCAGCAACAATTACTTGACGTTGTTTGTTTTCTTCAGCAACTTGTACCTTTTCTTCGGTTGCAATTCTAGCACTTTCTGATTTTAAACGCTCTTCTTCTGCTACTTTTAAGATTTCAGCTTCTTCACGAGCTTTAATGTTGGCAATTTCACGTTTTTGTTGTTCTTGTTTTTCAGCTAATTGTTTGTCAAGTTCCAAAATTGCCTCACGAGCTTCAACATCTTGCTTGCGTATTACTTTTTCCTCATCTCTTTTAATCAAATTCGCTTGAATGTTTTGAGCTGCAGTTAATTCCGTAATTTTTTTGATTCCTTCGGCATCAAGAATATTATCAGGTTTTAAAAATGTTACAGGAGTTTGCTCTAAGTAATCAATAGCACAATCTTCTAAAGTATATCCATTAAGGTCTGTTCCAATAATATCAACGATTTCATCTCTGAATTCACGTCTCGCCTCATATAATTCTGTAAAGTCAAACTTTTTCCCAACTGTTTTTAAAGCTTCAGAGAATTTAGCTTCAAATAATTCTTCAAGAGTTTGAATATCAGAGGCTCTCTCACAACCAATGGTTTGTGCTACCATTTTTATGAATTCTACTTCATTATTCACTCTAACAAAAAAAGCAACTTTTATGTCAGCTCTCATATTGTCTTTACATACTAGACCATCGTCTCCAATACGTTCAATCTGGATTTTCTTAACTGAAATATCCATAATTTCTACCCGATGAAAAACAGGCACAACATACATACCTCTATCGGTGGCAACTTTTGTTCCTTTAAATCCTGTTCTTACTAAGGCTTCTCCTTGAGGAACTTTTTTGTAGAACATTGCAATAATTGCAAAATATATAATAACGATAAATAGGACAATACCAAGGCCTACACTTAATAATTGAATAATAGAATCTGTCATAGTAATTAATTAGTTTTTAGTGATTTTATGTTTTGTAAATTTAATTGTTAAAAATTTATATCTATGCTATCTGTTAAGTATTCTTGTGCATAGTAATAAAGTTTATTTTTACTTTGTTTAATGATTAATATTTGTGAATTATAATCAATTTTTTTTCCGTCTAAGGATTTAATATTTATGTTTAGAGTATTTCCATCAGCTTTTACTGCGGCTCTACCTAATTTATTTTCTGATATAGTTGATAAACTTATTCCTTTTCTTCCAATAATTTCTGTTACGGAGTCTCCATCTTGATTTAAATTTTTAAAGAAATTTTTAAATGGAGTTGTAAATATTTTTGTAAGGATGAGTGATGGGAAAAATCCTCCAAGCATTAAAATAAATCCAAATGTATTGTTGTAGCTATGTGTCATGGTAGTGGAAATTGTTGTTATAAGCCACCAAATGAAGATCCAAGATGTGAAAGTGAACATAAATGGAAGTCCAACAAAATTGAAATATATAAGTAGGACTTGCCACCATTTTAAAGATTTTTTTCTTTTTCCAACAATATCTTCTTTATTAATTTCGGTATTTGCGACATCATGGAAATCTATATCACTACCTTCTAATCCAGTACCTACATTAGAATCTACATCTATGTCAACATCCGCATCGACATCCACATCTATATCAACATCAATATCCATATCAAGATCAAAATCGATTCCAGATATCATGGTAACAAGCCAATAGGTCAATAGAATAATAAAAAGTATTGTCAGAGTTATGTTAACATCAGAAAATACAATATCGGTTAATGTCATAGCTAGTTTATTTTTAAGGGTGCAAATTATGAATTACGAATTTTAATTAAAAATTTAAGGGTAATAATTAACAATTCGTAATTCATTATTGATTAATCATTCAATCCCATTTCCTTTTTCAGCGCTGCTAAATCATCTTCAGCAGATTGCTCAGTGGTATTTGTAAGTTCTTCTAATTTTTGTTCTAATGTTTTATTTTCTTTAGTCATATCTCCGTATGCATCAGCTAGAGCTTCTTCTTGTTCAATTTTACTTTTCATTCTTTCTAACATAGAAACCGTACTAGAACTATCGATTTCAGCCATTTCTTTGTTTAAGTTTTTAGTGGCTTTAGCAACTTTATGTCTAGCTTTTAAAGTTCTAAGTTCATTCTCCCATTTTTTTAATGAGTTTTTAATTTCCTGAACTGAGCTTTCAAGTTTCGCTACGGATTCATCAAAGTTTTCAGATTCACTTTTAGCATTTTCTAATTGCTGATTTGTCTCTTCTTTGCGAACTAAAGCTTGTTTTGCAAGTTTATCAGCTTCTTCTATTGCTAATTCGCCATTTTTAGCTTTGGTAAGAATTAGCATTGCTTTTTGCTGATAATCATTTGCTTTAGAAGTGTATTCTTCCACATCATTTTTTGCTCTAATAGCTAATGCTTTTACTTGAGCTAATGATTCTAAAGATTTTTCCAAATCAATTTTTAAATCCCGAATACCTTGTTCGGTCATTTTAATAGGATCCTCCATGCTATCTAGTGCAGCATTCGCTTCCGCTTGTCCTATTTTAAAAAGTCTTTTAAAAAAGTTCATAGTATTTTAATATTTTGAAAATTCTATAATTTCATTTGAATATTCACTAAGCAATAAACTCAAAGAATTTAAGGTAGCTTCCAATTCATTTATGTCTAAGTTTTCTAATTGTAAAGTGTCTCTAAAAATGACACGTTCTCCTGTTTCATCCAGCACAAAAGCGCCATGAATTATATCTCTATTTTTTTGAAGTAATGCTTTAAACATTGCTTCGTTTGGCTTTTTTACTTTGAATATAAATTGCTCTACAATCAAAATCGGATAAGCTACTCCTATAATTAGGTTTTTAATTCCAAAATTCTCTTTTTCAATAACAAAAATCCCCTCAGATTCGATTTCTTTACGGATAGTAAAGTTTAGTTCTAATAAATAATTCTTGGTTTTTTCAAAATGAATGTTCATTAGCAATTAGTATAGTTTAATAGTTGTTTCGATTGTTGAATTATGCAAAAATAGTTTGTGTAATCATTACTGCACAATGTAAAGTTAATAGAATCATAATAATTTAGTTTAATTAGTTAGTGGTACTTTTTCTAGAAAAATTAGCAATATTCATTTTTATTAGCTAATATTGTTAGTGTAAATATACGAATAAAAATTAAAATTGCAAATAAAATTAGCAAATATGTCTTTTTTTGGTAGAAATATAAAGAAAATTAGAGGAGTTAAAGGTTTAAGTCAAAAAGCGTTCGCAGAGTTATTTGACTTGAAAAGAGCGACTTTAGGGGCTTATGAGGAAGGTAGAAGTGAACCTCGAATAGAAACTATTATAAAGATTGCTAATTATTTTAGCATTACTATTGATAGTTTGCTAACATCGGATTTAACGGTAAACGAATTGCTTCGTTTTAAAGATGAATTACTTTTAAGTGATGAGTTAGAAGAAAAAGAATCGATGATGTCTATTAAATATGTGTCAGAAAGAAATATAAAGTCTTATTCTGAATATTACGATAATGTTTCCTTTATAAATGATTTACCAGAAATTAGTCTTCCCGTCGAGTCAGATAAATTGGTACGAGCTTTTACAGTTGTTAATTTAGAAATGACCGATCATGATAAAGGTTTGTATCCAAAAGATATTGTTGTTGCTGAAAAAATTTCGGAGGAAGAATATGATAATTTTGGGAATGGAGAAGTTGTTATAATTGTTTTGGAAAAAGAGGTTGTATTGAGGAAAATTTATTTTGTTGCTGATAAAGTTATATTAAAAGCCGCTCACAAAAATATTGAGGAAAAGATTTTTGAACGGACAGAAATTAAAGAACTATGGCAGACAAAATATTCCTTCATTCGCCGTTTGCCAGAAGTGGGGGACGATATTGAGAATAAATTATTATTCTTAGAAAGAGAGTTATTGAAACTTAAGAATGATAATTAACCTTTAAAATCATTATTTACACCAATGCTAAAACCGAAACGAGTTTCTGCTTCGCTTCCTAATCGATGAATAGCAATTTTTCCCAAACCGATTTTACTAAATTCGTTGAAAGTTATATCATCTTCTTCAAAAAAGAGTTTTCCATAAAAACTGGTTTGTGGTACGTATTCACTAGGATTATTGTTTCCTTGATAAACGCTAAGTGATAAAATTTGATCATTATCATTTACGCTACACAAAAAACCAAATTCATCCCAGATAAGATACTCATTACTTGAACTAATTTTTCTTGTTGGTTCACCAAAAATTTTAGTCAAATCTTCATTAGAACAAGGAAAATCAAGCATGTGCTCATTTATTTTCACATAATCAGTAGCACATTTAATATTGAAATTTGTCTGTTTCTTTTTCTTAAAAAACTTAAGCATAATATTTTAAAAAAATCTTTTTTCAAAGGTAAATCTATAAAATTATATGTTTTAAAAACTAGTGAAAACACGTTTTTTTTAAACAGAAAATCCCTCTACAACGTTATATGTCTCTTTTAGAATAAATAAAGTTTAGAACATAAATATTTAAACACTTTCGTAAATTTGTGAATCTAAAATTTTAGGTCTATGAATATACCTCAAACCAGTTTTCCAAGAGTTGTAATTATTGGAGGAGGTTTTGCTGGATTAGCTGCGGCTAAAGGATTCGAGAACGAAGATCTTCAAGTAGTTCTTTTAGATAAACACAATTATCATACATTTCAACCTTTATTATATCAAGTTGCTACAGGTGGTTTAGAACCTGATAGTATTGCTTTTCCGTTACGAAAACGATTTAATGATATTGATAACTTTTATTTTCGATTGGCTGAAGTAACAAACATTGATGCTGAAAAAAAGGAGATTCGTTCTTCTATTGGAAGTTTATGTTATGATTATTTGGTTATTGCTACAGGATCCACAACAAATTTTTTCGATAATACCAATATTGAAAAACATACAATGGAAATGAAATCCATTCCTCAATCGTTAAATATTAGAAGTCTTATTTTAGAAAATTTTGAAGAAGCTTTATTGACTTCTAATCTAGAAGAAAGAAAGAAGTTAATGAATTTTGTGATTGTTGGAGGTGGGCCAACGGGAGTTGAACTCGCTGGTGCTTTGGCAGAAATGAAAAAGGAAATTTTACCAAAGGATTATCCAGATTTAGATATTAGATTAATGAAGATTAATCTGATTCAAAGTGCTGATTGTATATTGAAAGGAATGAGTGAAGAGGCTTCAAAGAAAGCTGAAGATTTCTTGATAAAATTGGGAGTTGATGTATGGAAGAATCTTCGTGTTCTAGATTATGATGGAGAAACGGTTTCGACGAATGGAGAAGATAATTTTCAATCATCCACGGTTATTTGGGCTGCTGGTGTAAAAGGAGAAGCTATTAATGGATTAGAGCAAGAGTGTATTGTTGAAAGAGCAGCTCGTTATAAAGTTGATGATTTTAATAGAGTTTTACCTCATGAAAATATTTTTGCAATTGGTGACGTTGCTTGTATGAATAATGAGAAGTATCCATATGGTCATCCAATGATGGCGCAACCAGCTATTCAACAAGGAAAGTTATTAGCAAAGAATATTTTAGCTGAACTAAAAGGAAAGAAGATGGAAGCTTTTGTTTATAATGACAAAGGTTCGATGGCAACAATAGGAAGAAATAAGGCGGTGGTTGACTTACCAAAGTTCAAATTTCAAGGAGTGTTTGCTTGGTTTGTTTGGATGTTCGTACACTTGTTTTCACTAATTGGTTTTAGAAATAAAGCTGTCGTGTTTTTAAATTGGGTGTATAATTATATTCGTTTTGATAGAGAAACTCGTTTGATTATTCGTCCGTTTAAGAAAAAAAATGAATATTCATTTGAGAATGAAGTATAAAAAAAGCGCCATAATTGGCGCTTTTTATTTTATTAACTAACACGAGGATTAATCTCGATTCGTGGAAGTCGTTATAATTTCATTGTCTTCAGTTATGATAATCTCATAATCAGCACAGAATCCCATTTCAACAGTTTCTGTAATTTCATCGTTGCTTTTTAAAACAATGGTATATGTTACTTCTCCTGGTGCGTAACTTTTAAATTCTGATGCTTTTCCAGGTTCTATATTGTTGATATTTTCTGTGTTTCCTCCAGTTGTCTTAACTTGAACACTTACGTCGTCAGAGCCCATATTTGAAACTCGTGCTCTTGGATTTTCATTATCACATTCGTCACAAGAGAAAAATAGGGTGGATGAGATTAAACATAAAAAGAAAAAGAACTTTTTATACATTTTCATATGTATTGTTTAGGGGTTATTTGAGCGCGAATATAGTTGTTTTTTAAGTAATTTTTTATGGAATCATTAATTTTAACGCGCTTATCTAGATGTTAATTAGCAACATCCAGAACCCGGCTCACAAGATGTTCCTTGGCTTTGTAAATTGGAAAGACGGATTTTTGGTTTTTCTTGAGGTGTAACTCCGCATTGATCCATTGCTAAACAAGCCGTAGCTGTATTTATAAGTAAAAAAGATGTTCCGTCGAAATCTAAATTATATTTTCCAATAGTTTCACCTTGATATTCGACTTCAATTTCAGCATCTTTAGGATTTAACGTTTTCTCCGAAAGTTCAATTATATGAACTAATTTTTCAGGATGTAATCTATGATTGTAATCATTTGCATTCCACAATTGAAAGTTGACTCTTTCTTCTTTTCTTAAAACGCCGCCACAATCAATAAAGTGTTTGGTAACTTTACCTACTTCTGTTACATGGAAATGTTCTGGAACTAAATCACCATTAGGCAATTTAAATTCAATAGTCTTAAGTTGTGTAAGATGTTTTTTTATTTCTGATAATTTCATGATGAATTAATTTAATTGAGATAAAACGTAATACATTTCTGATGCGATTTGATTACTTCTTGTTAAATAAACTTCGCTTTGTTTATCTGTGTTATCTGATATTTTTGGATCTTCATACGTAATAGGAACTCTAATTTCTGAACCGGCTACAAAAGGACAACCTCCGTCAGCTTCAGAACAAGTCATTATTGCAGCAAAACCTGAATTTGGATTGAATTCGTTATCATATTTTTTTGAAAAACCAATTACCGGTAATGATTCAAGATCGTATTTAATAGCGTAAACCGGATTTTGTTCTTGACTTAATTGTTGAATTTCGAATCCTTGATTTTTTAAAGTTTCAACAATAGGTTTTGCCATTGCAGTAGCTTCAGTTCCTCCTGAATAAGTGGTAATGGTATCGATGTTGAAATGACTAGCAAGTGTTTGCATCCAAATTTGTCCCAAATGACTTCTTCTGGAATTATGAGTGCATATATAATTGATACGAATAGACTCATCGTTATTCCTCTTTTTTTGTAAATAGGAGAGAAGTGGTTTCAATATTTCTTTTCTTTCTTCGGAAATAGGTAAGGATGAAATGTTTTTTATGGTTTGTTCTAATCTTTGGTTCATTGTAATATTACGATTGAATAATTTAAATTTTTTTAGCAGCAATTACTATTTGCGTCGGAAAATATTGAAAGGAATTGTTTTAAAACGGAATTGATCTCACTCCATTTTTCTTCATTTAAACAGTAGCAAATACTTGTTCCTTCAATGGTTCCTTTTATAATTTCCATTTTTTTAAGCTCTTTTAAATGTTGTGATATTGTTGGTTGAGCTAAACCAATTTCATTTACTAAATCACCACAAATACAGATTTTAGCGGCGGCTAAATATTCCAAAATTGCAATACGAGCAGGATGACCAAGAACCTTAGCGATACTGGCAATTTCATTCTGCTCTGTTGTAAATATTTCAGACTTTGTTAATCCCATTTAATAATTTATATATTGCAATATTACGATTAATAATTAAATCAAACTATTTTTAAATTCATTTATTTTGATTTTAGCATCTTCAGCCAGTTCATTTCCAGAGAAAAAAGCGTGCGAATCTCCAAGGTAATTCATGCTTAAATACTTCGCACTTTCTATAAAGGGCATTTCAAATCCGATTCTACGATCATTTTCACCAGAATTGCTCATCATGGCCATATTTTTACCTCTTAATTTCCTTCCTAATTCTTTCCTGTAATGTAGCAAGTCAGACATTCGATCAAAAAAAACTTTCATTAAACCACTCATGGTATACCAGTAAACTGGCGTTACAAAAATTATGGTATCGTAAGTTTCAATTATTCTTTCCATTAACGGAAGAAAATCGTCTTCTGCATTTTTGAAATTATAGTCGAAATGACCAATGTTATAATCCAATAATTCTATCACATCAAACTGATTATTTTCGTTTATAAAATCGATTACTTTTTGTGTGTTTCCAACTTTATTAGAACTTCCTTTTATAATTACGGTAGATTTCATTTGTTATGTTTTACACGGAAAGTTACACTTATTATCATTTCAAGATTTAAAATAATCATTCTAAAAGTCGATTAAGCACAAGAAAAAAACAATGAATTTTTCTTGGTTTATAATTTAATTTGTGTGGCAGTCTGAACGGTTAAATCTTCATCTTTTAAAACTAAAACTAATCTAAGTTTATCGTCTTTACTAATGATTTTAGGTCTTTTTATATGAATACTTCCACTGGTTTTATTGATGTTTTTAATAGTTCTGGCAATAGCAATATTCGAATTGACGATAGTTCTGTTTCTATTTTCTCCTCGTTTAACATTGGTTGTTTTTTCATCTAACACTATTAATGCTTCCAAGATGGAATTGTTTACTTTACCATTAATGTTAAATGAAATGGTAAAACCATTTTCTTCCTTGATTGTTTCAGAAATATCTAATTTGAAATTTGAAGATTTCTTTAAATATCTTTTAATTTTTTTGTGAATGGTTACTTCATTTGATCCTACTACGTGTTCGTTTCCATTAATAACTAATTGAGGAGTATAAATTGAGTTACTTCTAAACTTTTGACCATAATAACGCTGAATATCCGTAAACTCCTTAGTTGAAAAAGGATCCTTCCAACCAATGTAATTCCAATAATCAACATGATAGGCAATAGGGATTACATACTCAGAATCCATATTGTCGTTTATTTTTTTAAGAACTATATCAGCTGGTGGACAACTAGAACATCCTTGAGAGGTAAAAAGTTCTAAAACAACAACAGATTTATGTTGAGAGAATAATGAAAACGATGTGAATAAGGCGATTAATAATATGCGATTCAAACTATAATGTATTTATTTTTATAGTAAGTAGGAATGCTTGTTAAAGACTTACAAAACTCTCGAAATTCAGTAATATTTTTGTTACATTAGTCCTATAATTTGAAAATGCAGATGGATAAACATAAATACAAGGTTACTCAACCTGTTGAACTTCATAAAATTCCTACGCAAGAACCAATTGCAGACGCAGAGAAGAAATTAAAGAAGGTTAGAAAGAAAATCGCTGATTTACAAAATACTATGTATGCTGAAGGTAAATACAGTGCATTAATCTGTTTACAAGGAATGGATACTTCCGGTAAAGATAGTTTAATTCGAGAGGTGTTTAAACAATTCAACGCTCGTGGAGTAGAGGTTCATAGTTTTAAGGTTCCAACTGAACTGGAATTAAGTCATGATTTTTTGTGGAGGCATTATATTGCTCTTCCAGCAAAAGGAAAAGTTGGGGTTTTCAATAGAACACATTATGAAAATGTTCTTGTAACTAGAGTTCATCCAGAATATATTTTTTCAGAAAATATTCCTAGTGTTAAGAGTTTAGAAGACTTAAATGATGAGTTTTATCATGACAGAATGGATAGGATAAATCAGTTTGAAAAACATTTGGCAACAAATGGAATGATTATCCTAAAGTTCTTTTTGCACCTTTCAAAAGATGAACAAAAGAATAGATTGTTGAGAAGATTAAATATTCCAGAGAAAAACTGGAAATTTTCGGCAGGAGATTTGAAAGAACGAAAACTTTGGGAAGAATATCAAAAATGTTACGAAGATGCAATTAATAGAACTTCTACAGAACATGCACCTTGGTTTGTTGTACCGGCAGATGATAAACCGACTGCCCGATTTATTGTAGCAAATACCATTTTTGAGGAATTCAAAAAGTATAATTTTCAAGAGCCGATTCTAGAACCGAAATTGATGTCGAAAATAGATGAGTTTAAGGCTCAATTAAATAATGAATAAATTACCTAAATGGAATTAAACTTAACAAAACCTTTAGTGTTCTTTGATCTTGAAACTACGGGAATCAATATTGCAAACGATCGTATTGTAGAGATCTCAATTTTAAAAATATTTCCTAACGGAACGCAAGAAAGTAAAACTTGGTTAGTGAATCCTGAAATTGAAATTCCACCACATGTTACTGAAGTGCACGGAATTACAAATGAAAAAGTAGTGAATGAACCAACATTTAAAGAATTAGCAATAACTATTCATAATATGATTGGTGATGCTGATTTAGCCGGTTTTAATTCCAATAGGTTTGATATTCCACTTTTAGCTGAGGAATTATTAAGAGCGGGAATTGATTTTGATATGGAAAACAGAAAAGCTGTAGATGTACAGGTAATTTTCCATAAAAAAGAACAAAGAACGTTAGGCGCAGGATATAAGTTTTATTGTGGTAAAGATTTAGAAGATGCGCATTCTGCGGAAGCTGATACCATGGCGACTTATGAAATTTTAAAAGCGCAATTAGACAAATATGATGATATTGAAAATTCTGTTGATGCGTTAAGTGAGTATTCAGCACATACAAAAAGAGCAGATTTTGCTGGATTCATTTTATTTGATGACGAACAAAATGAGATTTTCTCTTTTGGAAAGTATAAAGGAAGAAAAGTAGAAGAGGTATTAAAGGAGAATCCTGGATATAATTCATGGATTCAACAAGCTGATTTTCCTTTGTATACCAAAAAAGTATTACGCCAAATTAAAGAAAGAATGTCTGGAGCAAAAAGTGCAACAGACACGATGACAGATGAGGAAAAGCTAAAAGCTTTACAACAAAAATTTAATTTAAGATAATAAGATAATATGTACGTATCATATAACGAATTACCAAATTCTTCAAGAGTTTGGGTATATCAGTCTGATAGAGAATTTACCCAAGAAGAAGTAGAATCTATTTCAGCAAAAGCTATTATATTTATTGATCAATGGACAAGACATGGAGATGATTTGAGAGGATCTTTTATGATTAAGTATAATCAGTTTCTTGTAATTGCTTTAGATGAAAGTTTCAATAATGCTTCAGGATGTTCAATTGATGCATCCGTTCGTTTTATTAAGTCTATAGAAGAGGAACTTTCTATTGATTTAATGGATAAAATGAATGTATCTTTTAAAGATGGAGAAAGAATTAATATCGTTAAATTATCCGATTTCCAAGAGTTTGCAAAGGCTGAAAAAATTAATTCAGAAACTATTGTTTTCAATAATATGGTAAGTACCAAAGACGATTTTGAAAACAAATGGGAAGTTTCTGCTAAAGAAAGTTGGCATAACCGATTTTTGGTGTAAGTATTGCTTTATTTATTATAATCCCTACTATTTTAATTTAATAATTAGAGAAAGTTTCTCTTAAAAAAACGTGTGTAAAATTTTTATGAATAAAAGACTACTATTTTTATTGGCTTCGTTATTCGTCATAGTAGGGAAAGCTCAAGAAGTTGATCCATTAAAAGCAGAGCAATATTTACTTCAGAATGAATGGGTAGATAGTTTGATCGATTCCATGAGTACTGAAGAAAAAATCGGACAGTTATTCATGATTCAAGCTTATTCAAATAAAGATGCTTCACACGAAAAATTTATTTCAGAAATGATTACCAAGTATCACGTTGGTAATTTAATTTTTATGAAAGGCACACCGAATAAACAAGTTCAACTTACAAATAAGTATCAATATTTAACCTCAAAAGTTCCATTAATGATTGGTTTTGATGGTGAATGGGGATTAGATATGCGCTTGAAAAACACCTATCGTTTTCCTTGGAATATGACTTTGGGAGCTATTGAGGACAATAAATTATTGGAGGAAGTTGGTAAACGTATTGGAGAACAATGTAAGAGAGTTGGAATTCATGTGAATTTTGCACCAGTTGTAGACATTAATACAAATCCGAATAATCCAATTATTGGAAATAGATCTTTCGGAGAATCAAAACAAAGTGTTGCAGATAAATCTATCGCATTCACGAAAGGGATGCAAGAAGCTGGAGTGCTTGCGAATGCAAAGCATTTCCCTGGTCATGGAGATACAGCTACAGATTCACATTTAACTTTACCTACGATAAACTTTTCTGAGAAAAGAATAGATTCGATAGAGTTATATCCTTTTAAAAAACAATTTAACTCAGGGGTTGCGAGTGTAATGACAGCACATTTGAGTATTCCGTCACTAGAAACAAACTCAGAATTACCTTCTTCATTATCAGAAAAGGTAGTTACAGATTTATTAAAAGGCAAGTTAGGTTTCCAAGGATTGATTTTTACAGATGGCTTAAATATGAAAGGAGCTGCGAATTATGCCACTCCAGCAGAGATTAATCTAGCTGCTTTTAAAGCAGGAAACGATATTTTATTAATTCCACAAGATATCCCGACGACAGTTGAATTGTTTAAATCTTCTTTAGAGAATGGAGAATTAACCCTAGAACGTTTGAATTTTTCTGTTCGTAAAATTTTAAAGGCTAAATATTTAGTTGGATTAAAAAGTTTTGAGCCAATAAAAGAAGAAAATTTATTAGAGGATTTAAATTCTATTTATGACGATATTTTACATCGTAAACTTATTAGAAATTCGATAACTGTAGTTAAAAACAATTTCAATACTATTCCTTTGAAACACTTGGAACAAAAGAAGGTTGCTTATGTTCGTTTAGGGGATGATAAAGGAGAATATTTTGCCGCTACTCTTAAAAAGTATATGAAGGTTGACGTAGTTTCTGAGGAAAATTTAGGCGGGTTGTTAAAGAAACTCAAGAAATACAATTTAGTAATAGTGGGTTTTCATAAATCAAATAAAAACCCATGGAAAGACTATAAATTTTCTAATAAAGATTTAGTTTGGTTACAAGAGATAGCTAGGAATAATGAGATTATTTTAGACGTATTTGCGAGTCCGTATAGCTTGCTTCAAATTAAAACCTTTAAAAATATAGATGGTGTAATTGTTTCTTATCAAAATAGTAAATTATCTCAGAATTTATCTGCTCAGGCTTTATTTGGGGCTTTTGATATTAAAGGTAAACTACCGGTTTCAATTAATGAGGATTTCGAAGCCGAAGACGGAATTAGTTTAAAGTCTTTAAAAAGATTAGAATATTCAATTCCTGAAGAAGTTGGATTGTCATCAGTAAAACTAAAATCTATAGATCGTTATATTGACACGATTTTGAATCAAAAAATGGCTCCGGGAGGGCAAGTACTTGTTGCTCGTCATGGAAAAGTAGTTTATCAAAGAAGTTTTGGTTATCAAACTGATTTAAAAAGAAGAGAAATTAAAGACTCTGATATTTATGATTTAGCATCTTTAACAAAAATTCTAGCAACTTTACCTGTAGTGATGAAGCTAGAGGAAGATAAAAAACTTTCTTTATTTTCTGATTTAGACAATCTATTACCACATTATAAAAAGAGTAATAAGGATGGTTTAAATCTAAAAAAGATTCTTTCTCACTGTGGTCAGTTAAAAGCATGGATTCCATTTTATATTCAAACATTAGATTCAGTAACTGGAAAAATTTCTAAAGATTTATATCGTAAGAAAAAGTCTAAGGCTTATAGTATCAAAGTGGCTAAAAATATATATTTAAAAACCTCTTATAAAGATTCTATTAAATCTTTTATAAAAGACTCTGATTTACGAGAAAGAATTGGGTATAAGTATAGTGATTTAGGCTATTATATTATGAAAGAAATTATTGAAGAGAAGTATAAGAAACCTTTAAATAAGATAGTGGAAGAGGAGTTTTATAGATCATTAGGACTTAATAGAACATCATATTTGCCATTGAAAAAGTTTCGCTGGACTGAAGTTGTACCGACTGAGAAAGATGATTATTATAGAAATCAATTATTACGTGGATATGTGCATGACATGGGAGCAGCAATGCAAGGTGGAGTTGGAGGTCATGCAGGTTTATTTGCAAACGCAAATGATATCGCTAAAATCATGCAAATGTATCTTCAAAATGGATATTATGGTGGAGTACAATATTTAAAGCCAGAAACTATTGATAAATTCAACAAAAGATATTATTCTCATTTGAGAAATAGAAGAGGTTTAGGTTTCGATAAACCTCAAATAAATCCTAAAGAAAAACCAACTTGTGGTTGCGTTTCAGATAGTAGTTTTGGACATAGTGGATTTACAGGAACATATACTTGGGCAGATCCAGATTCTGGAATCTTATTTGTGTTTTTATCTAATAGAGTTTATCCAACAATGAAAAATAGAAAGCTGGTTAAGAGTAATGTTAGAACCAAAATTCAAAAAGTAATTCAAGACGCTATCATCAAATAGAGTTTAACTTGAATTTTTGTTAGGAACTTAGAGAAGCAATTATCAATAAAAGAATGTTATTATTTCTGAGAGGATTAAAGTGGCTTTTATATTAATTTCATGTAGATTAAGAATTTGTTATTGAGTTCTACTGAAGAAATATATTCGAAAGCATTTGAAAGAAGTCTTGTGATTTGTGAAAAAAATTTCGATAAACGTATTGCTTCTATTCCAAGAATGACTCTAAAAACTCTCAGTCTATTCTAAATATCATGACTCAATTAATATTTAGTTAAACTCATTAATATAATTGAAATGTAACTCATTAATTTTTAAAAGCATATTCAATAATATTGGCTCCCATTTTAAGTGCCTTAATTCTTATTTCTTGAGGATTGTTGTGAACTGTTTGATCTTCCCAACCATCACTCAAATCACTTTCATAATCATAATAAACAATAAGTCTTCCTTCATAAAAAAGGCCTAATCCTTGCGGTGGCTTTTTGTTATGTTCATGAATTTTAGGAAGTCCTTTAGGAAAATTGAAAGTTTGATTATATATAGGATGACTTTTTGGAATTTCTTGTAGCGTTAGTTTTGGAAAGATTTTTTTTAGTTCTTTTCTTATATACTTATCAAGTCCGTAATTGTCAGAAATATGAATAAAACCTCCAGAAATCAAATAATTTCTAAGATTTTCCACATCATCATTATCAAAAAAAACATTTCCATGTCCAGTAAGAAATAAAATAGGGTAGTTGAATACATCCGCATTACTTGGTGATACGGTTGCAATATTCGAGTTAATAGATGTTTTACAATACTGATTGGTAAATTTTACAAGATTAGGTAAAGAAGTTGGATTGGAGTACCAATCACCACCACCTTGATATTTTAAAATCCCTATCTCTTGTCCCTGCGATACATATAAACTTAAAAATAATAGAAATAGTAATTTTTTCATAAAATATATTTTATATGCAAGATATGATAATTTAGAAATAAAAAAAAGCACCATTCCCTTCTCAATGGTGCCTCTTTGTTCGTGAAGTAAAGTAGTAAATAATAATCCCTAAATTTATTTACTGGTTTATGTAAGTTTCATTTCAAAAATACTGATAATAAATGTTTTAAGACTCCTGAAACATCTAATTTGGACGAATCAGGACAACTTTTTTTAATATTTACATAAAAAAACACTGCTATTAAACAGTGTTGGTGCTTTCTCCTCTTCATAGAGAGACTTATATCTCTCTATATACTTTGTACTGATTTGATAATTTAAATGATTATTAAACCAAATTATTGAAGTTTTACAATATTATCAAAAATACATATTGTAGGAAATTCGGAGTCCAAAAACATCCAAGTTGGATGTTTTTGGACTGATTATATTTCAAAATTAAGCGAAGCTATTTTTGTTGATATTATTATTTTTAAAAGCCAATGGGGTCATTCCAGTTCGTTTTTTGAAAACATCATAAAAAGCAGATTTCGAATTAAACCCTGATTCTAGTCCAATAGATGCAATCGTGTATCCTTCGTATTTCTGATCAACTAAAAATTTTTTGGCTTGTTTAACTCTCATTTCATTAATATAGTCTACAAAACTCTTTTTAGCATTTTTATTAATAATAGCAGATAATGTACTGGAACCAATATTTAGGTCATTCGATAAATTTTGTAAAGTATATTTTGGCTGAAGGTAAATTTTCTTAGAGCGAATAAAAGAATCAATTTCTAAAAACTGAGATTCATATGTTGTTTCTTTTAAATCTGATTCATTCATTTCAATATTATGTACCTGAGATACTTTTAGGGAATTAATAACCTCATAATCCTCAATATTTATATTTTCTCGAATATTTTTACGCTCTTTTAATAATCGTAAATAACGTAAGCCTTGATAACCTAGAATGAAAATAATTACCGTTGTAGAAATTCTTAATGGATAATATGAATAGATAAAACCAGAAAAGTTTAAGTAGAATTTAATAACTAGAGCGAAAATCCAAAGGACATATACTATTAAGGTTAATTTAAAAAAGTCGTAAATCCACTTTAAATTATCATAAGTCAAAATTTTTGTAAATAGCTTTTTCTTTCCTTTTAATATATAAAAAGAATACACAAAAAGAGAAAGTGATCCAACTAAGCTAACCAATTCTTCAAAAGAAGTATATCGCTCGTACATATAGTCTAGTTCATCTTTTGTTCCACCTCCTAAAGAGTATGTAATCACAAAAGTTAGCTGCGCGAAACATAGTACAATAAAAATTCCGAGAAAATATTTGAGAAGTTTTCTTGATTGATCTGAAATATTTAAGTAATTGACTAAAAATGCATAAAAGAAGGGAGCACTTAAAAAATGCCAAGGAATTTGAATATAATCCAACATAAATTTATGTTGAATCAAATTTCTTTCCAAAGCCCATGACTGGAAATTGTTTAAAGAAAACGTAAGGATCATTAGGTTTAAAAACAGCAAACTCTTGTCTTTACCATATTTTGAAAAAAACATGATTAAACAAAGCACAAATCCGTGCAGGGCACTTAAAAGCAAAAACGTATTAAAAAAGTCTGTAGTGCTCAAGGTTCTTCAGATAAAGGTTTTCGGTGATTTAAATTTAGCAAAATTTTTACGAACAGGATGTGTAAAAAAATGAATTTTACTATGCTAAAATTATCAAATTGATATCTAAAAGTAAATAAAATAGAACAAATTTACAACAGTTACCAAGGGAATTAATGAAGTAAATTTATGCTATGAACAGCAACAATACCAGCAGTTTCTGTTCTTAGGCGACTTGATCCTAAGCTAATAGGAATAAGTTTAGATTGCACCGCTTCTTTTACTTCTTTCAGAGAGAAATCTCCTTCTGGTCCAATTAAAACTGTAACTCTTCCTCCTTTAAATTCAAAAGACTTTAGTGAGGTTTTGTCTCCATCATAGCAATGCGCAATAAACAAATTACCCTCTTTGTTACCATTTAAAAAGTCTTTAAATTTAGTAAGTCCATTTAACTTAGGCGCATTGAACTTCAATGATTGTTTTGCCGCGGAAAGCATGATTTTTTCTAAACGCTCAATTTTAACCACTTTTCTTTCGGAGTTATCGCAAAGTAATAGTGTTATTTCATCAATACCTATTTCAGTGGCTTTTTCGATAAACCATTCTAAACGATCAATATTTTTTGTTGGAGCGATAGCAACATGTAAATAATAATTCCATTCTTTTTCCCTGAATTCAACTTCTTTAATTTTGGCAGTACATTTTTTATCACTTTCAATTATAATTTCGGCAGAAAATAAATATCCATTGCCATTGGTAATATGAAGAATATCACCTTGTCTCTTTCTTAAGACCTTAATAATATGACGACTTTCTTCTTTACTAAAAAGAATTTCTTTTGTTTCAGGTTTTATATGTGAATTAAAAAAAAGTTGCATTATAAATCTAATCGATACGTTCTTCTTCTTTTATGAGTTCTTGGATTAAACTGCGACCATAATTTATGGATTGCAGTGTTATCCTCAAGTTCTGGTGTTCGGATACAGTTTTTTATATTTCTTTCTCCAAAAGATTTATGGAACTCTTCAAATAAAATGGCTGTAACTCCTTTGTTTTGATATGTTGGATCTACACCAATTAGATAAAAAGTTACGTCTTTAGAGTTTTTTCTGGCGTTTAAAAGATGGAATATTCCAAAGGGAAACAATTTACCATTCGCTTTTTGTAAAGCTCTAGAAAACGAGGGCATGGTAATAGCAAAAGCAACTAATTTATTCGTTTCTTTATGCATTACAAATTTTATAAATTCTGGATTTATAAAGCTGATATATTTCTTTTTGAAATATTCTATTTGTGCATCTGAAATAGGAACATAAGTTGATAGTTTTGAATAGCTCTTACTGAACAACTCAAACATTTCATCAACATATGGCATTATATCTTTTGTTTTAGTAAAGTTCAATTCCTTTAGATTGTATCTCTTTTTTAGTATACGACCTGCTTTAACGTGTCTTTCAATCTTAATATCCTCATAAAGAAATCTATTTTCTAGATATTCTTTCTCCTTGCGATACCCGAGTTGTTCTAAATGATCTTTGTAATATGGGTGATTGTACCAAGTTATCATTGTTCCTAATTCATCAAATCCTTCAATAAGAACACCTGTTTTATCTAAATTGTTAAACCCAACTGGACCTTCAATATATTCTAAGTTATTTTCCTGAGCAATCTCTTTAACTTTATTCAACAATACTTTGGTTACTTCTATATCATCAATAACATCAAACCAACCAAATCTCATTTTTTTGATTCCTTGTTGCTCAACTTCATATCGATTGATAATAGCAATTACTCGTCCAACAATTTTATTGTCTTTAATTGCTATAAAAAATCGTGCATCGGCATTTTCGAATACTGGATTTTTTGTTTTGTCAAAGTTTGAAACTTCATCATTAATAATTGGTGGAACCCAGTATTTGTTATTCTTATATAAGTAAAAAGGAAATAAAACAAATTGTTTTATTTCCTTTTTAGAGTGTATTTCTTTTAGTTGAATCATACAACAAATGTATAATTATAAAATCTATTCATTATCCTTTTTTTCTTTTTCTTTGTCTTTCTTTTTCTTCTCTTTTTCTTGTTTTTCCTTTTTCTCTAGCTCTTCTTCTTTTCTCAACTCTTCCTCAAGCTTTTTTATTTCTCTCTCAAGTTTTTCTTGCTCTTTCTTTTTTCTCTTTTCTTCTTTTAGCTTTTCCTTTTCAAGTTTTCTTTTAGCTTTTTCCTCAGCTTTTTTCTTCTTTCTAGCTGCTTTTTCTTTTTCTTTGGTTGTTTTTTTCTTGGCTTTTTTATCTTTTTTAGTAATATCACCTAAAACAGATTTTTGGCGTACTCTTACTCTTCCTTCTTTTTCTTCTTCAAGTTCCTCCTCTGTCTTTTCTGTTTCAAGTTGTGGACCGTTTTTGTCTTTCTTTTTGAATAAGTTTTTGATTTTGTCGATTAAACGTCCGAAGAAGCCTTTGTTATAAGTTTGAATATCTTCTCCTTCAATTTTATTGCCAAATTCATCCAGTTCAACATATTTATCCACATGGTTGTTGATTCTATAAGATACTCCAATACTGGTATAAATTCCGGTACTGTTCTCTTGGAATGTTCCTCTTAAAGAGGAGTTAATTTGTAAATTATTATTGAATAAATAAGCAACTCCTAAACCTAAGTTACTCTGTGATTCTTGTTTGTTAAATAGCGCTTGATGTTCTGCAAACCCCGACCATTTGTTAGTAAAATTATAAGTTCCTGTAACTACGTAAGAAAACTCGGGTAAATAACCACCTATATAGTTATAATGAATATTTGTTATTACATTAAGTTTGTGTGAAAATTCATTTTGTAATAAAACACCAATTTTTGGAGTAATTCCTCCTCGGGCGTGGTAATCGCTTAAGAAAGAACCAAAGTTGATTCCTCCATAAACAGCAACGTGAGGAATCCATCGAGACCAATCGAAAGAATGTCTTTTTTTCCAACTTCTGATTTCTTTTGATTTATCTTGGTATTTTGGTTTATAAACCAAATATTTAGCACCAATTGTAAATTGACCAAAACCAAATTGTGATCTACTTGATTCGAAAACATTTAGAAATGTAAATTCATTTTGTTGAACTGCAGTTGTTATATTAAATTCTAAAGATTCATCTAATACTCCCATTCTGTAGTGTAATTCAAGTCCAGTTGCAATCGGGTTACTAAACGTTGGAATGGCAGAAGTATTTCTATGAAAGATACTACTTTCAAATTGATAAACTCCTTTACCAACACTGTAAGGGCTTTCAGAAAAACCAGGTTTATTCGAATTTATCACTTCCGTGTACTGTGCTGTTATTGTTGTACATAAAAACAATAATAGTACACTAAAAAAAAATTTCATCATATTCAACGCAGACATTTACACGTTATACAAACATACAGTAAAATTATCAATCTTATAAGTTTACAGGATTATTAACGTAAGGTTTTAGTTCAAATTGTTATTTTTGATTGCTTTTTTATAATATTAGAATGTTAGAGATCCAACAAGCGGGACCAATGAATTTTATTAGAACACTACTTATCATCGCTTTAGTGTATTATACACTAAAATTTTTAGCTCGACTTTTCGCTCCATTTTTAATGAAAAAAGCCGTTCAGAAAATGCAAGAACGTGCAGAAAAACAATACGGTGGAGCAAAAAAGAATAATGACGTTAAAGTAGGTGAAACCATTATAGACAAAAAACCAAATCAATCAAAAGAAAGTGATAAATCAGTAGGGGAATATATTGATTTTGAAGAAATCGACTAACTATGAAGATTAATAAGTTATTACCTTATATAGGCGCGATCCTAGTATTTGTTGTTGTATCAATATTATATTTTAATCCGGTTTTATCAGGAAAACAAATTAAGCAATCAGATATTGATCAGTTTAAAGGAATTTCTAAAGAATTACGTGAGTACAGAGAAAAAAATGATAAAGAGGCTTATTGGCTGAATAATGCTTTCAGTGGAATGCCTGGTTATTTAGTAAGTGCAAATTATGAGAATGACTTCTTAAAAGAAGTAGACAGAATCTTACGTTTTTTGCCTAGGCCAGCCGATTATCTATTTTTATATTTTTTTGGTTTTTTCATTCTGTTAATGACCTTAAAAGTAGATTGGAAATTATCGATAATAGGAGGTTTAGCTTTTGGTTTTTCAACTTATCTTATCATTATTATTGGAGCTGGACATAATGCGAAAGCCCATGCAATTGCTTATATGCCGATTATAATTTCTGGTGTACTACTTATTTTTCAAAAACGATTTTTACTCGGTTTTTTATTGGCTGCTATTGGAATGACAATGGAAATTGGAGCGGGTCATATTCAAATGACTTATTACTTAGGTTTTTGTATTGTGATTCTTGGAATTGTAGAGTTGATGGAAGCGGTTAAAACTGGAAAAATTGTATTATTTCTGAAACAAGTAGCTATTATAGTAGTTGCTTTTATTGTTGGAGTAGGAGTAAACTCTTCTCGTTTAATGGCGACTAAAGAATATGCTGATTACAGTATTAGAGGAAAGTCGGAGTTAACTATTGATAGCGAAGGAAAGCCAAAACCAAAAAAAAATAATGGTTTGGATTATGACTATATCACTCAATATAGTTATGGGAAATTAGAAACAATGAATTTAATAGTTCCTAGATTTATGGGTGGAGGAACTGTTGATGCTTTAAGTGAAAATTCTAATTTTTATAAAGAATTTGAAGCAATTGCGGGTTCGAAAGCTGCAAAGGAATATTCTAAAGAAGTATTAACATATTGGGGAGATCAACCAATTGTCGAAGCGCCTGCTTACATAGGTGCAGTTATTGTATTTTTGTTTTTTCTTGGAATATTTTTAGTTGATAGAAAAATAAAGTATTGGCTGGTTTCTGCAACTATTTTTTCAATTGTATTGAGTTGGGGTAAAAACTTAGCTTTTGTAACAAATTTCTTTATTGATTTTGTTCCTTTATATGATAAGTTTAGAGCAGTATCATCAATTCAGGTAATCGCAGAATTGTGTATTCCTTTAATGGCGATTTTAGGATTAAATGAGCTATTTAAGAATAGTAAAACGAATGAAGAAAAATTAGAGTATCTTAAAAAGGCGGTTTATATCTCATTAGGTTTGATCGTTGGAGGTTTTGTTTTAGCTCATATGACTGGTAATTTTGAAGGAATAAGAGACGGACAATACCAACAATATCCTTCGTTAATTGATGCTTTAATCAGCGATCGTAAAAGTTTATTACTACAAGATAGTTTACGTTCAATATTTTTGATAATAATTACTGCCGGGTTTATTTATCAGTTTTTGAAAAATAAGGTGAAATTATTTTTTGTTTATGGAGCAATAATCAGTATTGTATTATTTGATCTTGTTTCTGTAAATTGGAATTACGTTAACACAGAGAATTTTGTAAGTAAAAGAGTAATCGATAAACCGTTTGTTCCTACAAAGGTGGATCTTGATATCCTTAAGGATAAAGGATATTATAGAGTAGTTAACTTCTCTGGGAATTTTATGAATGAAAACCGAACGTCTTTTTTTCATAGGTCAGTTGGTGGATACCATGCGGCTAAATTGAAACGATATCAAGAATTAGTAGAGTATCAGGTAGCAAAAAATAACATGGAAATATTAAACATGTTAAATACAAAATATTTTATTCTTGATGCCGATAATTTTGAATTAAATGAAGAAGCTAATGGAAATGCTTGGTTCGTAGAGCAATTAATTCCTGTTAAATCTGCCAATGAGGAAATAATGGCTTTAACAAATATTAAAACAAAGAAACAAGCAATAGTAAGAAGCGACAAGTATAAAGGTAGTAAAACAGAGTTTCAAAAAGATTCTTTATCAAGTATAAAGTTGATTAAACATGATCTTAATAAGATGGAGTATCAAAGTTCAAGCAATAGTGAGGGTTTTGCTGTGTTTTCTGAGATATTTTATGCTAAAGGTTGGAATGCTTATTTAGATGGCAAACCTGTTCCTCATTATCAAATTAATTATGTATTACGAGGAATGAATATTCCTGCTGGCAAACATGATATAGTTTTCAAATTTGAACCAACCATTGTAAAACAAGGTGCTCAAATGGCAATGTTTTTTTATATTTTATTGATACTAGTTCCAATTGGTTTGTACATCCTAAATAAGAAAAAATTATTGACGTAAGTTTTTAATAAACTTTGAGGGAGAAATATTCATTTCTTTCTTAAAGGCACGACTGAATGCAGAAGCACTTTTATATCCAACTTGATTAGCAAGTCCCTCTATAGAATACTTTTCATAAATATGATGATTGTTCATTAAATCTAATGCATGTTCAATTTTCTTTTTTGTAAAGTATCTTTTAAAAGGCATATCAAAGTGTTTGTTGAAAGTGAAAGAAACATATGTGCTATTAGTCTGAGCCAATTCAGCAATAGTATTTATTGAAAAATCTTCAATTAAGTAATCTAGATTATTTTCAGCCTTTTTTATTAAATCGAGAATTTTGTCTTCAAGTTCGTCTTCAATATTATAATTTACCTTTTGTTTTGTAATTGTTGTTTTGATTTGTGATTTTTCAATTTCTGACGTCTTTTCTATAATTTCATTTTTATATTTCTTCCTCTTAAAAATGAAATATACAGAAATCAGCATTGCAATAAGTACTATAGAAACCACGACTTTTGTGTTTTTTCTTTTTTCACTTTCAATAATTGTGTCGTTTAATTGATTTATTTTTTGAATATCATTATCATATAATAATTGATATGTTTTTTGCTCGTGCTCTTTTGCTAAATTAAATTCTTTTATTGTGAGTTGAGAATATTTATAAGCACTATCTGTTTTATTTTGAGTCAAATATTGATTAGATAATATGTCATAGATTTTGATAATTCGATTACTAGGAAGTTTAGTTTTCGATAATACATTTTTAGCATGATAAACTGAAGAATCTGGATTGTTTAAATGATTATAGCAGATAGTTTTATAAAAACTAATTTCGCCACTATAATCTGTCTTAATTGTGTTTTTTGGATAGTCAATTTGACTTATTATTTCCAGACTTTTACTGAATTGTTTTTTAGCAATTAAAACGTCCAACTGTCTTAATTGGTAAATGAATTTAGAGTCAGGGTGAGGAGGAGAGAATTTTAAAGCTGCTTGATAGGCTTTTTTGTAATAAAAAGAAGCAGAATCCAATAACTGCAATTGATTATTCTTTTTACTTATGGCAATCCACACTTTTCCTAGAGAATTATAAATATCTGCCTTTTTTCTGTATAATGCTTTGTGCTGAAAGAAATCTTGAGAATTTAATTTTTTTGCTTCAATGGTATGAACTAATTTATTTAGAATAGTTTTTGATTCTTCCACCAGTTGAAGTTCGTATTTAATTTGAGCTTTTGAAAGTTCATTATTGATTACGTAATAGAACGAATCAAAATAATCGTTCCTAATTTGCTCAATGAATTTCGATGTTAAAATGAGTTGTTCGTAGGCCTTTTCATATTCTCCTGAATTTTTAAATATCCAAAAAAGGCGGTTTAGTAAGCTCAATTTAATTTTAATCAAACATAAAGAATTGTCCCTTGAAGTTATCCTCAAGTTTATTTCTGAAATAGTAGAGTTTACAATTTTTTCAGATTTCTTAAAATCTTTAGTCTTATAGTAATAATAGGCCTCAGAATTTAGTCCGGAAATTTTGTCGCAAATATTTTTGGAGTTTTGTACTTTTTTTGAATAATGCAAAAGACTATCTAGGTTAGTGTCTTTAAACACTACCATTTTTAAAATATCGGACTTAGCTTCGTAAAGTTCAATGTCTGTTTGGGAGAGAACGCATCGAATAGAAAGGAACGCTAAAAGAATTAATATTCTCAAAATTACTTAGGAATTACGAATTACAATATTAAATTACTTTGCTTTTTATAAAAAGTCGAATATAAAGTTTTTTTTAGAACAAAAGCATTTATAGCTTTGTTAAGCTATGCGGAAATAAGGACGGGAGAATATTTCTATAAAAAGAAAACTTCAAAAGGGAACTTTATGTTCCTTTTTTTATGTTTTAAAGTTTTGTCATTTTATAATTAGTTTTGTAGCTCCTTAATATATATTGAAGGAGTTACATTCATCTCTTTTTTGAATGCTCTTGTAAAAGAAGAAGCACTTGTATAGCCTACTTCGTTAGCCAAACCTTCAATTGAAAATTTTGTGTAGGCATTGTCGTTTTTTAATAAATCAACAGCATAAGCAATTTTTTTCTTTGTATAGTACTGTTTAAAGGTTGCTTCATGATATTTGTTAAAAACAAACGAAATGTAGGTAGAATTTGTATTCGCCATTTTTGCGATAGTATTGATAGAAAAATCATGAGCGGTGTAAAAATGATTAACTTCTATTTCTTCAATAATACTTAATATTTTATTTTCTAATTTAGGCTCAATATTATAGGTTTTAGTTTTGTATTCTTTTTCCTCTGGAATCACCTGATTATTTTCTAACTCAATATTTTTTTTTGAAATTTCTAGTAGATAATATTTTCTTTTCACAAGAAAGAATGAAGAAATGCCTAACAGAATAATACCATAAAAAATTGTTGTAGCTCTGTTTCTATTCTGTTCTTTTTCAAGAATTGATGCATTTAACTCCTTAATTTTTTCGATGTCATTATCGTATAATAATTGATAGGTCTTCTGTCTATTTTCCTTGGCTAAATTGAACTCTTTTAGGGTTAGTTTTGAGTACTTAAAAGCGCTATCTAATTGACCTTTATTTAAGTATTGCTGTGAAAGAATATTATAGGCTGAAATTAATGAGCTTTTTTGAAGAGATTTATGCTGTAATAACTTAATTGAATAAAAAATAGCAGAATCAGATTCATTTAATTGATCAAAACAAATTGCTTTATTACGATGTTCATATTTTTTAGTATTACTATTTTTATCTAAATCAGCATAGTTGTTAGTTAGATTTAAGGCTTCTCTATATTTCTTTTTTGCAATTAAAACTTCAGTTTTTCTTAAAGCATACATTAATTTATAGTCAGAGTGTTTTGGAATAAAATCTATACTTGCCTCATAAGCTTTTCTAAAATAAAGTGCTGAAGAATCTAGTAAAGTAGGGTTGTTATTTTTTTGGTTGAGTGCGATATATGTTTTACCAAGAAGATTACATGTGTGAGCTTTAATTTTAAGAAGTCGATTGTGTGCTTTGGTATCTTTTAATTTCTTTTTCCTTAAAGAAATTTCATATACTAAGTCATGTAATATTTTCACAGCGTCTTCTTCCAGTCGAAGTTCCTTCTTAATTAAAGCTTTACAAATAGAGATAGTTGATAATGTGTTAAAACTATCAAAATTCTGATGATTTACGGTATTGATAAAATCAGTAAGTTTTATTAACTGTTGGTAAGCAATTTCATATTCGCTTAAATTCTTGTAAACCCAAAATAAACGATTGTAGGAGCTGATCTTTATTTTAATGACGCATAAGTCTTTTTGATCTTTTAAAGGTAGTGCATCAACTTCAGTTAAACATTCGTTTACAATCTCTTTAGTTCTTTTATAATTTTCTAGCTTATAATAGTAATATGACTCTTGATATTTCCCAATAAGTTGATGGCAAATTGAATTTGATTTTTGCGCCTCCAATGAGTAAATTAATAAACTATCCAAATTGCTGTTTCTTACTTGCTCAAATTTTTTGAGATATTCTTCATAGCTTTGAGAGAAACACAGATTGAAGATAAATAGAGAAAATATAAAAATCTTAAATTTCAATACTATTGGCGGATTTTAGAAAAGTTTAAGTCAAAAACGGACTTTCTTGTATGTGCATTTTATAAAATGTGCAATATAAAGTTTTTTAAAGAGACTTCTATAAATTAACTTTGAGTATATTATGAAATAGTAAATACTTTAGTTCGGGAAAGGGCAATGATAAAGAACTTAAAATAAAAAAGGAACAATATTATTGTTCCTTTTTTATTTTTCTCAAAATTTACTTAGATAATCTTATTTGAATGTATAGATTTGTTTGTCGATAATTTTCAAGAAATGTATTCAAAACTACCTGTATATAGATATAACAGAACCATTAATTTTTTAAAAGAAATGTTGCCACCACCAGCAACAGTTTTAGATTTAGGTGTGAGAAACCCTTTCAGTGAAATTATGGAGATGGAAGGTTACACAGTACTTAATACAAATGGAGAAGATTTTGATTTAGTACCAGAAATTGTAAAAGAATATAAAGTTGATGCTGTAACATCTTTTGAGGTATTTGAACATTTAATAGCTCCGTTTAATATATTAAGAGAAATTGAATGCGATAAATTAATTACTACGGTTCCTTTGAAATTATGGTTTGCATCAGCTTATAGAAGTAAAACTGATATGTGGGATAGACATTATCATGAATTTGAAGATTGGCAGTTTGATTGGTTGTTGGAGAAATCAGGTTGGGATAAGAAGCAAAGTGAGAAATGGATAAGTCCAACTAAACAAATCGGAATAAGACCTATTCTGAGAAGATTTACTCCGAGATATTACGCAGTTTACGCTGAAAAGTCTGCGACATGAGAATAGGAATGATTTTAGATAAAGTTTTCCCTCCTGATCCAAGAGTGGAAAATGAGGCTATTGAACTTATAAAAGAAGGACATAAAGTCTTTTTATTTTGTCTTACTTATTCCAAAGAAAAATCACAAGAAATAATTAATGGCATTCATGTTCGCAGATATTATAACACAACATTGATTTATAAATTTTCTGCATTGGCTTACACAGTGCCTGTGTATAGTTACTGTATGAAAAATAAAATTGATCACTTTATAAAAACTAATAACATTGAAGTAATTCATATCCATGATATGATTATTGCAGAAGCTTGTTTTTTAGCAAATAAAAAGTATCAACTTCCAACTGTTTTAGATTTGCATGAAAATAGACCTGAAATTTTAAAGTTTTATCCTTACATGCAAAAACTGTATGGGAAGTTATTGGTTTCTGTAAAACGCTGGAAGAAAAAAGAGGAGGAGTTTGTTAAAAAGTCTGATAAAATTGTGGTTGTTACTGATGAAGCAAAGAATGAATTGTCAAGTCGTGTTCGTTCAAAAACAAAGGATATAATTGTCGTTCCTAATACGATTAGAAAATCCTTTTATCAGAATAAAAAGAATGTTTCTATTCCATATAAAAAGGGAGCAAATGAGTTTAATGTTTTATATCTTGGAGATACTGGAGACCGAAGAGGATTGAGAACTGTAATAGAGGCCCTTCAAATACTTAAAAGCCAAGATAAAATTCAGAATATAATTTTTTTAGTAATTGGTAAGATTACTAACCGTAAGCTATTAAGTTTAGTTGATAAATATAATTTAAAAAAACATGTGAAATTTATAGGTTGGCAAGATCAAGAAACGTTTCCATTTTGGATTTCGCAAGCTGATGTTTGTGTTTCTCCTTTGCATAAAAATTTACATCACGATACAACCTATGCAAATAAGTTATTCCAATATATGAGTTTTGGTAAAGCGTTATTATTAAGTGATGTTTTAGCTCAAAAAGAACTTATGGAGAAAGTGGGTTCAGGAGTAGTTCATAAAGAACAAAATGCTCAAGATTTTGCGGACAAACTTTTGGATTTATATAATAATGATGGGTTAAGAATTGAAATGGGGAAGAAAGGAGAAAAGTTTGTTAGAAATGATTTTACCTGGGATAAAACGTCGAATCAATTAAAAGAAATATATAAAACAATCATTTGAAAGTTTTAATTGTTACATATTATTGGCCGCCCGCAGGAGGTGCAGGTGTGCAGAGATGGTTAAAGTTCACTAAGTATTTACGTGATTTCGGTATTGAACCAGTAATTTTTACAGCAGATAATCCACATTACCCAATTTTAGATGATAGTTTGCAAAGGGATATTCCTGATGGGGTAGAGGTGATTAAATGCCCAATTTTTGAACCTAATGGATTGCTTTATAGATTAAAAAAGAGAAAGGTTAAAAATAGTGCTGGTTTTTTAGAGGAAAATCCATCATTACTTTCAAGGTTGTTAATTTATATCAGAGCTAATTTATTTATTCCAGATGCTAGAATGTTTTGGATTAAACCTTCAGTAAAAAAGATTAAGAAATATTTATCTCAAAATGAAATAGATGTTCTAATTACTACTGGACCACCACATAGTTTACACATGATTGGATACCATGTGAAAAAGAAAACAGGAATCAAATGGATTGCTGATTTTCGTGATCCTTGGACAGGGATTGACTACTTTCATTTATTGCCTTTAACGAATTTTGCCAGGAAAAAGCACTTCCGTCAGGAAGACAATGTCTTTAAAAATTCTGATAAAGTAATCATGGTAAGTAAAACTTCGAAAGAAAAGTATAAGAATCAAGCTAATTCAATAGAAGTAATTACAAATGGTTATGATACAGATTCAATAGAAGAAGAAAGTATTGTTTTAGATGAGAAGTTTACAATTTCTCATATTGGCTCAATGAATGCTGCTAGGAACCCGAAAAAATTATGGAAAGTATTAGCTGAATTGTGTGAAGATGATGAAGAATTCAGTAACGATTTACAAATTCAGTTAATAGGAAAATTGGATGAAAAAGTTGTAAAGGAATATATTAATCCATATCAGTTTAAAAATATATTGCATCGTGACTATATTCCTCATAAAGAGGCGAAGCAATATCAAAAACAATCTCAAGTTCTATTATTGGTAGTCAATGATACTCCAAATGCTAAAGAAATTGTAACGGGAAAAGTGTTTGAGTATTTGCAAGCTAAACGACCAATAATTGCAATTGGACCAGAAGATGGCGATTTGGCTGATGTACTTAAAGAAACTAAATCTGGAAGTACATTTCATTATGATAATCGAGATGGTTTAAAAGAAGAAATTAGGTTACTTTATGGAAAGTACAAACTAGGTAAATTAAAAATAGAGTCATCAAATATTGAAAAGTATCATAGAAAACAACTTACGGAACATTTATCATATATTATTAAAGAACTAATCAAAAAATAAGTAATTGGGGGTTATATTCAAACAATCATTTAAAAATACTATTATAATTTATTTAGGATTCTTAATTGGAGGTCTAAATACAATTGTTTTCTATCCTGGAATTTTAGGAGAAGATTTTTATGGAATTGTAACAGTATTATTATCATATTCTAATTTAATAATGCCATTAATGGCATTAGGTGTACATTACACGATTATAAAGTTCTTTTCTGTTTATCAGGATAAATTAGAAAAGGATAAGTTTCTTTCATTGGCGCTAATATTACCATTATTTGTTTCCATACCAATTGGTTTCTTATGGGTGAATATTCAAAGTTTTATTGTAGAGAATTTTCTAACTAAAGAAAACGAGATTATTGCAGATTATACTATTGTTATATATGTGGTAGCTGTTTGTTGTGCTTATTTTGAAGTATTTTATGCATGGTCTAAAGTGCATTTAAAAACAGTAGTAGGAAATTTTTTGAAAGAGTTTTATAACAGAGCGGCAGTATTAATTTCTTTATTAGCTGTTTCCTTTGGATTGATAACAAAAACGGAATTTGCTTTTATGCTAACAGGTTTTTATATCATCAGAACTTTGATTATGATGGTGTATGCTTTTAAGGTTTATTTCCCGAAGTACACTGTTAGTTTACCAAAAAACTACAAGGAGATTTTAGCGTATTCTGTATTTATAATTTTTGCTGGAAGTGCAGGAGCTGTAATTTTAGATATTGACAAAGTTATGGTAACAGGGAAAGAGGCATTTAGTGCAGCTGCATATTATACCGTAGCAGTGTTTATTGGCTCATTTATTGAAGCACCCAGTAGAGCTTTAAGTCAAATATTACAACCATTAACATCAAAGTCCTTAAATGAAAATAATCCGACAGAAGTACATAATTTATACAAAAAGAGTAGTATTAATTTATTGGTAGTTGGAGGATTGTTTTTTCTGTTGATTAACTGTAATATTGAGGAATTGTTTCGAATTATGCCGAAAGGATATGAGAATGGGGTTTTAGCTGTTCTTTTGATATCCATTGCAAAAATGTATAATATGTTTCTAGGAAATAATGGTCCAATTATTTCCAATTCAAAATACTATAAAATTACATTTCCTTTAGGCGTTGGTACGGCTGTAACAGTATATTTCTTGAATGTATTGTTTTACAAAAAGATAAATATGAGTACTGATGGTTTGGCATTGGCTACATTAATAACAATCTTTATCTTTAATACTATCAAGCTTTTGTTTGTGTATTATAAGTTTAAGATGAATCCAATTACAAAACAAACGGGAGTAGCACTAAGTGTAATTATATTAATGTTCTTTGGTTTTTATTTTTGGAATTTTAGTATTCCAGAATTTAAAGTTTTTAACTTTCCAGTAGATCCTTTTATTAACATAGGAATTAAAAGTATTATTATAATACTTATTTACGTTTTATTGATGGTTAAATTAAAAGTGTCAAAACAAATAAACGGATTGGTGGGTAAGTTTAAATTATAAAAAGACTTGTTGTAAGGGGGGAAACAAGTCTTTTTTAGGGGAAACGAAATAGGGATATTTCTTTCACAAATTTATATGAAAAGACTTGTTAGATAGCTAAACCTATGTTTATAAATCTACTCTGAGTACATTTTTTTTCTAATTCTACTTAATTGTACAGGAGTTATGTTCAAATAACTTGCTATTTGATATTGAGGAATTAGATTTTCTATTTGTGGTATGCGCTCTTTTAAGATTTTATATCTTTGAGTGGCATCTAGAAGAGAAAGTCTATCTAAACGCTTTAAAACTTGCAATATTAGCGTCTGCTGTATTTTATTATAAAGAATAGATATCTCATGATTAGATGTACTAAGCTCCATAAAGTCATTAAAATTCCCCTCTAATAAAGTACAATTCGTTAAACATTTGTAATAGTCCTCGGGCATTTTATGGTCTAAGTCGATGTGAGCTAGTTGTAAATCTTCGATTAAGTGAAATAAGTCGGTAAATGCATAATTCTGTATATGAATTGTACGAATATATTCTCTTTCGTGGGTGGAGTTTTGAGAAAAACTCGCCACAATTCCCTCAACAATAATATAAAATTTTGAAGTCCCCTTATTTATTAAAACCTCCCCGTTTTTATGTTTTTTAAGACAAACAATTTTCGCAAAAGAGTCAATTGATTCGTCAGATATATTGCTCATATAAAAACGACAGAACTCGCTCATTAAAGCAGATTCTAGCATAAGTATAAGCTTTTTGTATTTTGCTAATTATAATAATTTTACACTTTCTAAGTAAGTTATCGCATTTGGTCCTTCCATAAATAAAAGATCTAGAATTGATAAATTACCAATAAACCCAAATTTGTCGTCAAAAATTTGAGTGTATCTGTTCATTTCTATTGATATATTACCATTTTTAGCAACTGAAAAATCCCTATAATCGTTTACTATTGGCGATAATTCGTACTCTGAAGTTTTAGAATAGCTTTGTGAAAGTTGTAAAGCATCGGTAACAAATAAGTACGTATCAATATTTAAATCAACTAAATATACGTATTTTTTGTTAAATAGTATAGCTAAGTCATCTTCAAAGAATTCAAAAAAAGGCGAAGATTGATAAGCGCTTTTTAACGATTTAAAGTGTTGATCTTGCCAAGGAAAATTGTTCTCGACAAGGGTATCCTTGGTTTTTTTTCTTCCTTCAGTTTTAGCATGTTTTACAGGAATATTTAAGGATAATTTTCCGTTTGCGCCATAAATATAACATCTATTTCTATAGGTCTGTTTTTGGAAATTATCTTCTAACTCAAATATTACTTCATTGGTTTTATTAATGAAAGCGTATTGACTAATTGGTGAAAAATATGTAGGTATAAATAGTCCCAAGTATTAAGCTTTTTTCTTATTAGGTTTAAACACAAAAAATAATACTAATCCGGCACATAAAATTCCAATCCAGAAATATGATTTAGATTCACCATTTGTAACCGTCATAAATATTCTTTCCCAACGTATTCTTCCTGTTTCATTATCCTTACTAAACCAAACCATAATTGGCTTTCCTATGACGTGGTCAAAAGGAACATATCCCCATCTTCTAGCATCTAAAGAGTTTTGACGGTTGTCTCCCATCATCCAATAATAATCTTGTTTGAAAGTATAGGTGTTTGTTTTCCTACCGTTAATATAAATATCATCGTTAATAAAGGTTAAATCATTTTTCTCGTATTCTCTAATGATACGTTTATAAAGAGGCAATGTTTCTTTATTTAATTCAACTGTTGCTCCTTGTTTCGGAATATAAATTGGACCGAAATTGTCGATATTCCATCTGTGCAAAGGACTTTGAGGGAATAACTCCGGATCGTACTTATACTTCGGATCAAGTTTTTTGGTAACACTTTTTACAATTGGATTTTTAGCAATTTTAGCAGCTTCTGCATCAGTTAAATTTAATAGATATTTGCCATCTCTTGTGGTGTAGGCTTCTGCAAAACGAACATTATATCTTAAAAGAGCAGCATCGCTAAACTTTTGTCCTTCTGTATCGATAATGTGATACCACTGAGGTTTTGCATTAGGAGGCAAAATAGATCTTTTTCCATTAATGAAAACATATCCATCTCTAATTTCTAAACTATCACCAGCAATTCCGACACAACGTTTAACTAAATTCAATTTTTTGTCTATTGGTTTGTAGTATGTTCTATCTGGTTTTAAGTCGTTCATGTCTCTAAGTGTATCCGCTGGCTGACCAAATACAACAATATCATTTCTTTTAATCGAAGTAAGCCCAGGAAGACGCAAATAAGGTAATTGAAATTTATTTGCAAAAGATGTATTTCTTTCTTCGTAATTATCGCTAAAAACGTATGATTTTGATTTAACTAGAGGAATTGTATCATGAATCATTGGCAAAGCTACTGTTGACATCGGTACACGAGCTCCATAATGAAATTTACTAACGAATAAATAATCTCCAATTAATAATGTTTTTTCTAAAGAAGAAGATGGAATTACGTAAGGACGAATAAAATAGTTGTGGACAATTGTAGCAGCAATGACTGCAAAAGCAATAGAACTAATCCATTCGCCAACACCTTTTGGTGGTTCTAAACTTCTATCTTTTCTATATGTTGCTTCAGTTCCGTAGTTTATATAAAAAATATAAAATCCTAGAGTCAATATCACAAGCAGTGTGTCTTTCGTACTTTTAAAACCAAAACTTCTACATGTTTCAATCCAAAAAACTGGAAACATAATTAAGTTCACAATTGGGATAAAAAGTAAGATAACCCACGATTTTGGTCTTTTAATAATTCCTAATAAGACTACAGCATTGTATACAGGTATTGCAGCTTCCCAGGCTTGTCTTCCTGCTTTTTCATAGAGCTTCCAAGTACCTAAAAAGTGAATAAGTTGTACTACTAAAAATAAAATAAACCAACCTGTAAATGACATATTATTTTGTTTTTTTTTAAATAAATAAGACGCTATACAGTCTTATTCGTTATCAATTTCTTTATCTTTTAACCTATATTTAACACATCTCTCATTGAGTAAACACCTTCTTTACCAATTAGCCATTCAGCCGCAACTACTGCTCCCAAGGCAAATCCTTTTCTATTATGCGCTGTGTGTTTAATCTCTATTGAATCTACTTCAGATTCGTAATTTACTGTATGTGTTCCAGGAACATCTGGTGTTCTAACTGCTTTTATTGGAATGTTTTTCTTTGTTTTTTCGCCATCCAAATCCCAAGTATCTTTATTTGAATTTTCAATTATTCCTTCGGCCAATGTAATTGCTGTGCCACTTGGGGCATCTAATTTTTTAATATGATGAATTTCCTCAATATCAAGTGAATATTGTTTCTGTGTTTTCATCATGTCTGCTAACCTTTCATTTAAAGCAAAAAATATATTTACACCTAAACTAAAATTAGAGGCATAAATAAATGCACCTTTTTTTTCTTTACAGAGATTTATAGCTTCATCGTATTTATCCAGCCATCCTGTAGTTCCCGAAACAACAGGTACATTATTATTGATACAATTAGAAATATTACTAAAGGCAGAAGATGGAATACTAAAATCAATTGCAACATCTGCCATTGAAATATCATATGTTTCATCACCATTTGTTTTTATAACAATTTCATGTCCACGTTCTAGGGCGATTTTTTCAATCTCTTTACCCATTCTGCCATAACCTAACAAGGCTAATTTCATAATTAAAAGGAATATTTTAGGGTTACCCCAAGTTTGTGAGTAGTTTCTTCGTTGTAGTTTATATTTGGTAATGCAGATGGCATTAATGTTAAGCTGTCAGTATCATCAAACTGAATCAGGTGTGCTGTAACGCTGGCCTCAACAATTTGTAAAACATAAATAAGTACCGTTGTTAATAATGAGAGGTCTCTGTTTTGACGTAATTGTCTTTGCGCACTTTCTAAACCTGCATCAGAAATTAATGGAATTCCATTATCGTCTGAAAATTCGTCTGGTAATCCCGCCTTTCTTTGTCTAAAAGCTGTTCTAAAACGTTTATACTCGTTATTATTATCAATGTAAAAGTAAATACTGGTTGCCATTCCTCCATATATTAGAGGTAGTTGCCACCAATATCTATTGTTGTAAATTTGTCCTGCTCCCGGAAAAAGTGCCGAATAAAATGCGGCACGAGACGGATTTAGCGGATCGTAATCCGGTTGTTTTATTTGGGTATACTGTAGTGATCTTGTTTGTGATTTTGTAGAATCCTTTGCTTGGGCAAAAATATTTGGGCTACAAAAAAAGATTATAACAACTATGTATTTAGCGTATTTCAATTATTTTAATAATTTTTTAATACGATTAAAGTCTTCTATGGAATCAAACGGAATGGAAATTTTACCTTTCCCTTTATTGTTTACTGAAACATCAATTTTTGCACTAAAAAATTCACTAAAACTTTTTAAACTACTTGAAATTTCCGAAGGTAAAGTGCTTTTCTTTACTTCTGACTTTTTTTCTACACCAGTTTTTAAAGCTCTAACTAAATCTTCTGTTTGCCTTACTGATAATTTATCGCGAAGAATTTTCTCGTAAATATCTATTTGATCTTTTTCACTTTCAATATTGATTAACGCTCTACCATGTCCCATAGATATAAAACCATCTCTCATTCCAGTTTGAATAATTGGGTCTAGTTTTAGTAATCTAAGATAATTCGTAACTGTAGATCGTTTTTTTCCTACTCTTACACTTAATTGCTCTTGTGTGAGTTTAATTTCGTCTATGAGTCTTTGGTATGACAAGGCAACTTCAATTGGATCGAGATTTTTACGTTGAATATTTTCAACTAATGCCATTTCTAGCATCTCTTGATCGTTTGCTATACGAATGTATGCTGGTACAGTTGTGTTACCAATTAATTTTGAAGCTCTAAATCTTCTTTCTCCTGAAACTAATTGAAACTTTTCTTCAGAAAGTTTTCTTACAGTAATAGGTTGAATTACACCTAACTCTCTAATGGAAGCTGCTAATTCGTTTAATGCCTCTTCGTCAAAGTATGTTCTTGGCTGAAATGGATTTACTTCAATTAAGTTCAAATCAATTTCAATTATACTTCCTACTACTTTATCAGCATTTTCATCTGATGCTGAATTTACTTCTGCAGTTTCTTTTAACAAAGCAGATAATCCTCTTCCTAAAGCTTGCTTCCTTGTTGCTTTTGCCATGTGTTAGTTCTTGTTTATAATTTCGTTTGCTAAGTTAATATAATTAACAGCTCCTTTACTTGTTGCATCGTATGAAATAATACTTTCCCCATAACTTGGTGCTTCACTTAAACGAATGTTACGGTGAACTACAGTATCAAAAACCATTGAGCTAAAATGCTTTCTTACTTCGTCAACTACTTGGTTCGATAAGCGTAAACGAGCATCATACATTGTCAATAATAATCCTTCAATTTCCAATTCTTTATTATGAATTTTTTGAACACTTTTAATAGTGTTAAGTAATTTTCCTAGTCCTTCTAATGCAAAATACTCACATTGAATTGGAATGATAACAGAATTTGAAGCTACAAGAGAGTTTAACGTAATTAAACCTAGTGACGGTGCACAATCAATTAGAATATAATCATATTCATCCGCTAGTTGCTTTAATGCTTTTTTAAGCATGTATTCACGCTCAATTTTATCAACTAGCTCAATTTCAATGGCTACTAAATCAATGTGAGCAGGAATCAAATCTACATTAGGAGATTCAGTTTTAATTATGGTTTCCTTTGCACTGGCTGTATGTTCTAAAACTTGATATGTTCCAATTTCTATACTTTCTACATCTATACCTAATCCAGAAGTGGCATTTGCCTGAGGATCCGCATCAATTAATAATACTTTTTTTTCTAGAACCCCTAGAGCAGCTGCTAGGTTTACCGATGTAGTAGTTTTACCTACACCTCCTTTTTGATTTGCTATTGCAATGATTTTGCCCATACTATTATATGTATTTACAGAACGTAAAAATACAATTATTTATGACTTTTAAAAGTGGAAGATATTAACAAAAAAAGTTAAACTTCTGCATGAAATTGTTCCCTGTTTTTTTATACGGTTTTTTCCCTTTGGTAAACTAGGAGATATCATGTGAAATTTATTTTGATAGGCAAGTATGTTTGCATCATTGTTTTCAAAAAAGAAAAGTAAAAGGACTGATCAACCTTAACTAACGCGTAAACCGAAAAGCGAACGAGTAGGTAAATTTTAAAATTATTAATAAACTATCATGAAAAAAATTATAATGATAACTGTAATAGCTCTTTTAGCTGTTAGTTGTAAAGAAGAGGAAATTGTTTCTAACCAAAATGAAGAGACTATTGAAATACAAAAAAAACATGAAGGAAAGTCAATGCTACATTTCGACAGAGTGGAAGAGTTACAATTTTTTATTAAAGAACGTGTAGAGTCTAACACTAATTATTTAGAGGAAGCTAAAGCATTTTCAGAAAGAGGAATTTATAATCCACTATTGTTGGTTTACAACTTAGATCAAAGAGAAGCAGAAATTTTAGGTATTGAGGAAAAATCTATTCCTACGGTTACTTCAAATGATGATATGTTATTGTTGATGTTAAATGAAAACGGAGAAATTGGTATTGAAGATAAAATTTTTAGAATTGATGGAGAATTCGTTTACACTTATACTGCTTCTTCAGGTTCGGGAGATATAAATAATTTTATCGAACAGTATCAAACTGGAAAATTAAAAATAAGAAGAGGAGAAACATTGGAGTTTAGTAAATCTTTATCTGTGTTTATGCACGAGAACACTGTCAAAAACCAAGAATCTGTGACAAAAGCACAAACTAATTACCAGTATTTTGGCAATAACTATCGTATGAAAGCACGTCAGTTTGATGGTTTTTGGGGTTTCTACAGTTCTATAGGAGCAAGCACCAAAGTTGAAGAACGTAAAAAGTTCTTATGGTGGTCATGGTGGAAAACTGCTAAAACAGATAACAGATTAGAGTATGATATGGCTTTTGAAGTAAGATCCACCCCTGGTTTTCCTCCGGTAAACATTGTTACTTCAGCTTCTGGGTCAAGATATTGTAACTGTAATAATGCACAAAGAACATTTGCATGGTCAGTTGGTTTTCCTTGGGCGCCAGAAAGATATATTCCTTTGGAAGGAGAGTCTAGACATTGGGCACATTGGTATACAACAAACCCAAACACTGTTTCAGTTACTTTGCAATATTAAAATGATAAAATAAAGAAGCTGACACAAAGAAAAAGTCCTGAGAATTTTCTCAGGACTTTTTTTACTCCATAATTTATATAATATTATCCGTTTAACATTACGGGCATAACAAGCATCGTAATATGTTCGCCATCTTCAGTTCCGTCTATTGGAGTTAAAATTCCAGCTCTGTTTGGTAAACTCATTTCTAATTGAACGTCATTTGCATTTAGGTTGTTTAACATTTCGCTTAAAAAACGAGAATTAAAACCTATTTGCATATCATCTCCTTGATAATCACAGCTCAAACGTTCGTCAGCTTTATTAGCGTAGTCCAAATCTTCAGCAGAAATATTTAATTCTGTTCCCGCCATTTTTAATCTGATTTGATGAGTTGTTTTACTAGAGAAAATAGAAACACGTTTTACAGAGTTTAAAAAAGAAGCTCTATCGACTGTAAGTTTATTTGGATTCTCTTTAGGAATTACCGCTTCGTAATTCGGGTATTTGCCGTCGATTAATCGACAAACTAAAACTACATTGTCAAAAGTAAATTTAGCATTTGTATCATTGTATTCTACAACAACATTCTCATCAGCTCCTCCTAAAATTCCTTTTAACAAGTTTAAAGGTTTTTTTGGCATGATAAATTCAGCAGACTTATCCGCGGAAACATCCGTTCTTGTGTATTTCACCAATTTGTGTGCGTCTGTTGCAACAAATGTTAATTCTTTTGAGTTGAATTGAAAAAATACTCCACTCATTACAGGTCTTAAATCATCGTTACCAGCAGCGAAAATAGTTTTCGAAATTGCAGTAGCTAACACATGAGCAGGGATTTCTGTATTTGTAGGAGAAGGTAACTCAATAGCTTTTGGAAATTCTTCACCGCTGTAAAATGCCATGTCGTATTTTCCTTGTTCAGAGCTTATTTCAACTGTGTTCTCTCCTTGAGTCTTAAAAGTTAAAGGTTGGTCAGGGAACGTTTTTAATGTGTCTAATAATAAACGAGCATTAATAGCTATTGATCCTGAATCAGTGCTCTCCACATTGATAACTGCGCTCATTGTAGTTTCTAAATCAGAAGCTGAAGCAGTTAAATGGTTTTCAGATAGTTCGAATAAAAAATTATCTAAAATTGGTAATGTGTTATTACTATTAATTACCCCACCTAAAACTTGTAATTGCTTTAATAAATGTGAGCTAGATACAATAAATTTCATTTTTCTTATTAAAGTAGTTTGTTGTACAAAGATATTCTATTCGATTAATATTAAAAATTAATTTATCAACACTTTTGTTTTAATTGTTGATTAGTTGAAAAGGTAGTTAATTTGAATTCCGCCATAGAGATTTCCTCCTGGAACTTTTTCGCTTTCTAATTTCTTTGTATGATGTACAATCATGTATTTGAAATTAAATCGATTCGCAGTAAACCAAAATCCAAATTCTGTTGTAAGGACTAAAGGTCTTAATTTATAGGTTACTGCATTATTTTTAGTTAGGAAACTACCTTGAATTGTCGCGTCATATATAGCAAAACGCAACATTGGATTGAAGTAAAAAAAAGATTCAACCTCATTGTTAAATATAGATTTCTTGTTGTTCAAATTACTTCCAAAACCTACAGAATTGGCTATACTTTGTAGCTTTCTTGTTCCAATTCTACTAAAAATCCCCGTAGATATATCCGTGAAAACAGTTCCTAAGTTGGCTGAATTTTTCCAATTCAAATCGAAATAATTAAGTCTCTTTGTTATTGGTTGAACAAAATCAACACCAAAGTTCAATGCAAAAGCATCTTTCATTTGATATTTCCATCCATCAGCAGAATCGAAACCATATATGCTATGAACAAAATTCATTGATTGCTCTCCCAAAGCTGATGGTCCAATTACACCAATTTCTCCAGATAATCTGAAATAAGAACTATTCTTGTAAAATTTTTTGAATCCTGCTCCAACGTATAAATAACCAGCAAACGGTCTGTCATGTTCTGAAATATCTCCAACATTTGCTCGGAAAGGAGAGTATAATTTCTGACCTAATTCGAAAGAATAAATCTTTTTGAGTAATTTATTTGAAACGCTGTCTACCGTAAAACTATAATTTAAAAAAACGCCATTAGTGTAATAGCGATCTTGTGTAATTGATATATATAGGTCATTATCGTTTGTTATACTGAAAACACTCCCATATTTTATTTGTGTGTAGGCAGTTAAACCTACCATAAGAAGTAGAGTGCTTAAAATTGTTTTTTTCATAAAAAATATGTTCCGCACTAAAGGTAATGAAATAATGAAAAATTGATTAGAATCTTGATCATAATTTATACTTTAGTAATTCATTAAAATTATATGGAAAATAGTCCAAAATTAACCGTTAAAGACTTTGAAAATGTCAAAAGTAATAAAGAGTTATTTAAATTAATTTCTGATAAGCAGATTCCTTTTGCTAAGGTGAAAAGAGAATTGAACTATGAGGACGAATTAAGATGTTTACAGATAGAGTTAGTTAAATTACAGCAATGGATTGCTAAAAATAATAAACGTGTTGCAGTTATTTTTGAAGGTCGAGATGCCGCAGGTAAAGGTGGAAATATAAGAAGATTTATGGAGCATTTGAATCCAAGGTCTTCTCGATTGGTAGCGTTGGATAAACCAACGGAAGTTGAAAGAGGTCAATGGTATTTTCAAAGATATATTAAGGAATTACCGAACCCTGGGGAAATCGTTTTTTTTGACAGAAGTTGGTATAATAGAGCAGTTGTTGAACCGGTAATGGGATTCTGTTCTGATGCACAATATAGAAAGTTTCTAGTTCAAGTGCCAGAGTTTGAGCACATGCTGTATGAAGATGGAGTTGTGGTAATTAAGTTTTGGTTGTCAATTACAAAAAAAGAACAACAAAAAAGATTTGATGCTAGAATGGGGAATCCTTTAAAACATTGGAAATTCAGCCCAGTGGATAAAAAAGGTCAGGAGCTATGGGATCGTTACACACATTACAAAGAAGAAATGTTTACAAATACTCATACCGCTTATTGTCCTTGGACAATTATAAAAACCAACACAAAAAAAGTTGCAAGACTAGAGGCAATTAGGTACGTATTGTCAAAGTTCGATTATAATGGAAAAGAAGAGGCGATGACAAATTTAAATCCAGATCCCAATGTGGTAATGCGTTATTACAGATCTGTAATACAAAATGATTAAGTATGAATAAAGTAAATAACGCACACAAAGTTCCTTTTAAATTAACAGAGGCAGATGCAGAAAAGCTCAACTCAAAGGAAGGTTTAATTTCTGTAATGTCAAAAGAGCCTTACAATATAGAAAGAGCATTGCGATATGTGAATTATTTGAACAAATTGGAAGAGCTTCAAGTTGAATTAATTCGTTTACAAACTTGGGCAATAGAAAAAGGAGAGCGAATTATTATATTGTTTGAAGGAAGGGATGCGGCTGGAAAAGGTGGTGCAATTCGCAGAATTACAGAAAGAATTAATCCGCGTCATATGCGTATTGTTGCCTTGCCAAAACCAACAGAAGAACAAAAGAGTCAGTGGTATTTTCAGCGTTATGTGGAGCAGTTTCCTAAAGCCGGGGAATTAGTTTTATTTGATCGAAGTTGGTATAATCGCGCTGTAGTTGAGCCTGTAAATGGATTTTGTACTGAAGATCAATATAAGGTTTTTATGAAACAGGTAAATGGTTTTGAAAAAATGATATTACAATCGGGAATAAGATTGGTTAAGATTTATATGTCCATTTCAAAAAAGGAACAACATAAACGATTTGACGAAATAAAGAATGATCCTTTAAAACAATGGAAAATGACTCCTGTTGATGAAAGAGCTCAGGATTTGTGGGATGATTATACGGAGTACAAAAAGAAAATGTTTAAAAAAACAAATACAGCTCTTTCTCCATGGAAAATTATTAAAGCTAATAGAAAAACTCACGCGAGAATCGCATGTATTGAGCATATTTTAGAAAGTATTCCTTATGATAAAAATACCGAAATTTAATCTATCGTTTCGTTCTCGTAAAATGCTCTGTGAACTTCTTCAAAAATAAAATACATTTCACCTGCGATTTGTTTGCTAGTTTGATCGTATTTTTCAATCTGATTATCAGTATTATCGGCTATTTTAGGATCTACATATGGTAAATGAAAACGTTGAATTGCATCTGGAATAAATGGGCAGTTTTCATCTGCACTATCGCAAGTTGTGATTGCTAAATATGGGTAACTGTTGTTATTGTCGTCATATAACTTAGAAAAACCTAGTATAGATTTTTTAGTTCCCGGAAATGAAATTAAATAACGAGGGTTTTGATGTGAAAAGTCATCAACATTAAATATAAAACCATTTTTTTGTAGACATTTAACTGTATTTCTATGAAAGGCAGTTGTTTCTGTACCTCCTGAAAAATGATTTATATTTTCTAAGTTGAAATATTCACTAGCAAAAAAAGACCAAACTTGAGTCATTTGACTTCTACGAGAATTGTGTGTACAGATAAAATTTAAATTTACCTTATCTCTGTCTTCTAATTCTTCTATGATTTTGTCGGATATTGAATATAGTAATTCTTTTCTTTCTTCGGAAAGTTTTACATCTTTCCCTGCATTTTCGAAAAACTCAATAATGTTTTTCTTAGTGGTGTTAATCATTATTTATTACTCTTTTATCTCGGGGATAATGTATTTTTGTATTTTGACAATTGAGTACAAAATTAAGAAAGATAAGATGCTTTTATATTTAAGTTAAGGTTAAGTATGTGTTTAGAAATCGGTAATAAAGTTGCTGTTTTAGATGATGTTATTGAGGGAATCGTAACGAAAATCATGAAAAACGAAATTTTAATTAAGACTAATGATGGACTTGAGTTATGGTTTGATAGATCAGAATTGGTTAAAATTGGCATAAGTCAAAATGAGTTGACAAAAAAAGCCTCTGTTGACGCTTCTATGCTACGTCAAAAAGTTAAAGGCTCAGAAGTAAAAATGAATTCTCAGTTTAAGAAAACAAAGAATGAAGTTGTAATGGAAGTAGATTTGCATATCGAGAAACTTGTCAGATCTTCAAGAGGAATGGATAAATATGATATCTTATCTATCCAAATGGATACTGCTAAAAGAAAAGTTGAATATTGCATTCAAAAGAAAATATCTAAAATTATTTTCATTCACGGTGTAGGAGAAGGTGTGTTGAAATCAGAATTACATTACTTGTTAAATAGGTATAATGTGAAGTATTATGATGCTTCATATAAAGAATATGGTCTGGGAGCAACGGAGGTATATGTTTTTCAGAATTAGTAATATTTTATTTTAAATTAATATTAAAATGAAACAAGTTTATTTAGATCACGCAGCAACTACGTACATATACGATGAGGTTGTTGAGGTTATGATGGAGAGTATGAAAAGTAACTATGGAAATCCATCATCTACTCATCAATATGGAAGAAAGGCAAAAGTAGCTATTGAAACTTCCAGGAAGAATATCGCAAGATTAATAGGGTGTAGCTCTACGGAAATTATTTTTACATCAAGTGGAACAGAGGGGAATAATCTTATTTTGAATAATGCAGTTGAAAATTTAGGAGTGAAAACCATCATTACTTCTAAAATTGAGCACCACGCTGTTTTAAATGTGGTAGAAAACTTACGGCAAAAAAATGGGGTTGATGTAAGGTTTGTTGATTTAGATGAAGCAGGAAATATCGATTTGGAGGAGTTAGAGTCTTTACTGTCTAAAATTAATGATAAAGTTTTGGTAACTCTTATGATGGTAAATAATGAAATAGGAAATATTTTGGAGTATGAAAAAGTAGGATCTTTATGTTCTAAATATGAAGCACTTTTTCATACTGATGCAGTTCAGGCTATAGGGTGTATTCCAGTTGACTTAAATGAATTTAATGTTGATTTTTTAGTTGCTAGTGGTCACAAGTTTCATGGTCCGAAAGGAGTTGGTTTTGTATTTGTGAAAAAAGATCATGTTGTAAAACCAATGATTTTAGGTGGAAATCAAGAGAAAGGCGTTCGCTCTAGTACTGAAAATGTTCATTCAATTATTGGTATGGAGAAAGCTTTGGATCTTGCTGTAAGTGTTATGACTGATAGCACAGAAAAGATAATGAAGTTAAAGAGTTATTTTGTTCAAAAGTTGACGGATAATTTCAAAGGAATTAAGTTTAATGGGAATTCTGAAGGAGGAAATAATGGAGTCCCTAAGATTTTGAGTGTTCGTTTTACTAAACAGCATAAAATGTTATTGTTTGGTTTGGATTTAAAAGGGATTGCTGTTTCTTCAGGAAGTGCATGTCAGAGCGGAGGTTTAAAAGTATCTCACGTACTTAAGGAGTTTTTAAATGAAGAAGAACTTCAAAAAACATCAATTAGATTTTCTTTTAGTGATTCTGTGAGTTTTGATGAATTGGATTACGTAATAGATTCTTTAAATTCAATTTATTAGTTATATAAGTAATTCTTATTTTTTTCTATTACTTGATTTGTTATTCTGTTTAATTGTTTAGAAGTTTTTTAGGATGTTTTTTATAAATGGATTAATAAACAAAACGGTTAAAACAAGTTAAAACTATTTGCGTTTAATTTCACTTATAATGCTTTTTTAATTGGATGTTGCTTTAATTGATAAGATGAAGTTTTCGTAAGAAAGTGAATATTTGTTGAATTGTGTAGAGTAATTGTTCATGCTTGTTAAATAAAGACGCAGCCAGAAAGTTAATGAAACTGACTTATAAGGGGAGGATTTTAAAGTGTCCAATACTGAAGGATGTAAGTTATACTAATAATAATTCTTCTCCGACTTTTGTTGGTAATAGAACTTTATTTCTAGCTTGTTTTGTGGGTTTTAGTCAATTTCATATGTCTATTATATGATAGCTATTAATTTAATGTTATGGTAATTTTTCAAATAGAAGTTGTCATTACAAGGAGCTTTTACATATTAAAAACCAATACCGTAAAGGTGGTTTTTGTATTATTTTTTTGTGATAATTTCATAAGCTTTTTTGGTAGCAGTATATATTGATATTTGGTTTACGAGTTAGTAATTGTGAAAATGGTGAATAATGGTCTGCAGATGCTCAGAGACAAGTTAGAAAAACGACGATTAATTTCGGTTGAGTGTTGAGTAGTGATGTCACGTTTAATAAGGTAAAATCAGTAGAAGAAACTCCGACAGCGCCAGATGATACCGCTACGGTTGGTGAGGGTGTTTCTACAACTATTACAGTAAGTACTAAAGATGCTATTGTATGTATCTGGTAACTATGGCGAAGGCTCCAATTTAATATTAGGACCATTAAATGTCACGCTAACGAGACTTCGAACGGAGTATTTGTAAATCGAGCAAATGCTGACTTTTATGGATCAAGTATCTTTATATTTAAAGGCTGTGATAATTTAAATTTTAAGACTTGAAGTACAGCTAAGGTTACTATATTTGTAGAAAATAAATATTTAACTGAATACATTTAATTCAGTCCAATTGGAGATGGAATAAACAACTTCTTAAGAATTAATTGTATAAAAAATTATTGAAATAATCTTTTTTAAATATTATATAAATAGAATAATACAGTTTATATAATTTAAGAGTATAATAATGACATTTATAAGAGTTTTGAAGGATTATGGAACGGACAGGTAACAATTCAAAACAATGATAAGTTGCCAGTTGGAACATATTATTATATTTTAGTTTCGAGAAATGGAAGTAAGATAAAAAAAGGTTGGATATATGATTAATAGATAAAATTCGAAGAGAAAAAAATGAGACAATATTTGTTAAAAAATATAATATTCATTGCGTTAGGAAGCATCTTTTTAAATATACTCTCTTCCTATGCGCAACAAGATCCCCATTATACTCAGTATATGTTCAATACCATGTCTGTGAACCCCGCATATGTTGGGTCTAAAGGACATACAGTTCTTACTGCATTAGGAAGAACCCAGTGGGTTGGTTTTGAAGGAGCTCCAGATACTCAAAACTTAAGTTATGACACAAGTTTAGGGTTTAATAGAATTGGTCTGGGATTTAATTTAGTTAATGATAAATTGGGTCCTTCAAATGAGTTATACTTGGATGGAAATGTTTCTTACACAATTCAAACTGGGGAGAGTGGAAACTTAGCTTTTGGTTTAAAACTTGGAGGCCGATTATTGAATGTAGATTGGACTTTAGGTAATCCAAATGCAGACGAAAATGATCCAACTTTTGAACAGAATATTGTGAATCGTTTTTTACCAACTGTGGGAGCAGGTATTTATTATTACGAACAAAAATGGTATGTTGGTTTATCAGTACCTAACTTTTTGAGGCAAGAACACTATGATGCTGAACGAGGGACTGGACAAATTGCAGTAGAAAGAATGCACTCATTTTTAATTGCTGGATATGTATTTGATATAAGTGATGATGTTAAATTCAAACCAGCGGCTTTAGCAAAAGTAGTATTTGGAGCGCCAATGTCCTTAGATGTATCCGCAAACTTTCTTTTTAGTGAGCGGTTTAGAGTAGGAGTCGCTTGGAGATGGAGTGATTCTGTTGCTGCATTATTAGGTGTGCAAGTAAACGATTCTTTGCATATAGGGTACGCGTATGACTTGACTACTTCCAATTATAATGTAATGAACTCAGGAACACACGAAGTTTTACTTCGATATGAAATATTTAAACAGGCTAGAATAAAATCCCCTAGATTTTTTTAAAGCATAACTGTAATGAAAACTTTAACAACCAAATTAATCCCCCTATTTTTTATTTTATTTCACATAACAGCGAATACCCAGAGTAGGAGAGTTGCGGATAAATATTTTGAAAAGTTTGCATATTTTAAGGCTGTAAAAATTTATGAAGCAGTGTACCAAAAAGGAGATACTACGAAGTACCTTTTGAAAAGATTAGGCGATGCCTACTACAATAACTCACAAACTGAAAAAGCTGAATTTTGGTATCAAAAACTTGTTGAAGAAAAACAAGAAAAAGATCTTTCTTATTTGTTCAAATATTCACAAGTGTTGAGAAGTAATGGTAAATCAGAGAAATCAGATTCTATCTATGCACTTTTGAATAAAGAAATGACTTCGCAAGGTGGAGAGAAATATTTAAATAAAAATAATCATTTACAGGATTTTTTAAATCAAGGAAACCAAAAAATAAGTTTAAGAAACCTTTCAATTAATACAGCTTTTTCCGACTTCGGAGGTGTTATATTTGAGGATAAAGTATATTTCGCATCAGCTTCACCAAAAACTGAGAAGAAAGAGAAACTATACCACTGGAATAATCAACCTTTTTTAAATATTTACAAATCGAATAGTTATTATCAATTAGTAGAGGGAACTCAAACTGATTCTGTTTTTGAGTTGGAAAATAAATCTATTTTATCACCTAAGATTAATACGAAATTTCATGAGTCATCTCCTGTTTTTACAAAAGATGGTAAATTCATGTATTTCAGTAGAGTTAATTTTAACGGAAAGAAGCTAGGTAAAGACAAAAAGCAAACTGTTAATTTAAAATTATTTAAGGCAGAAAGAATAGGAGATGATTGGGGAAATGTAGAAGAACTTCCATTTAATAGTGATGAGTTTTCTGTTGCACACCCTGCGTTGAGTCCAGATGGTAAAATTTTATATTTCGCGTCGGATATGCCTGGAACATTAGGGCAAACAGATATTTTTAAAGTAGATATAAAAGAAGAAGGTTATGGTGAACCAGTTAATTTAGGGGAGTCAGTAAATACAACAGAAAAAGAAATGTTTCCATTTATTTCTGCGGACAATGTTCTTTACTTTTCTTCTAATGGGCACAAAGGTTTAGGTTTACTTGATATCTTTCAAACAAAGTTATATGATGATGGAAGTTTTAGTAAAATTACTAACCTAGATTTTCCTTTCAATAGTAGAAAAGACGATTTTGCATTTTATGTAGATTCAGAAGGTAAAAAAGGATTCTTTTCATCAAATCGCCCCAAAGGAAAAGGAGACGATGATATTTATAGTTTTTTCATTACCGATATTCCTGAGGTTGAAAAGTGTTATGAATACATTACAGGGGTAGTAACAAATAAAGTAACTAAGGAAAGAATACCTAATACAATAGTTAAACTTATAGATGATTTAGGTACTGTTTTAGAAGAGAAATTAACTGATAGTAGAGGGAATTATAGTTTTAAATTAGAGTGTCAAAAATCAAATTATGTGGTTTTTGCTGAAAAAAGAGATTACAGAGATCTCGATAGTAAAAAAGTTTCTGTTTTAGGAGAGGAAAAAGATAAGAGTTATCGTGCTGATTTAGTGTTAGATCCATTGATAATTGGAAATCAAATTGTAATTAAACCAATTTATTTTGACTATGATCAGGTATTTATTCGTGATGATGCACAATATGAACTCGAGAATATCGTTAATGTCATGAATAATCATCCAAATATGGTGATTAAAATTGAATCTCACACAGACAGTAGGGGAAGGAAAATCTACAATAGAAAATTATCGGATAAAAGAGCAAAATCAACCAGAGATTTTATTATTTCTCGTGGTATACAATCAAATCGTATAGAAAGTGCTATTGGTTATGGTGAAGATAACTTACTGAATCATTGTGATGATAAAAACAGTAAGAAGTGTTCTGAAGAAGAACATCAATTAAATAGACGTTCATATTTTTATATTGTTAGTGGTAGAGAGGTAACTGTAGATAATTCAAAACCAACTGTAGTCGATAGAAAAGGATACAATAAGCAGAAAGCCATATTAGAAAAGTTGAGTAAGTTTAAATCAAAAAAAGGAAAAAAACTTAGAACCAAATCTCAAAAAGATAAATGTTATAGTGGTAAGATCGACTGTATCGAATAAATATTAAAAAACAATTAAAGTAATCCCTAAATTATTTTATTGTACATAAGTATGTAAAAAAAGCGAGAAATTTATTTCTCGCTTTTTGCTTTTTTTAAACCATAACTTTTGAACTTTTGTAACTCTTATAGTATTGCATGACAATAAAGGAGCACATTACAGAAGAGGCTATTCCTTCAATTGCTAATGCAAAAACAACCATTTGTAAACTCAGTTCTTTTCCCCAAAATGAAGAATTTTCTAAAACCGTTATAAAATTAGGATCCATAAAACCAACGTAAATAATCAGTCCCACAATAGTTAAACCTACACCTATAACAGATGAACCGAATCCTGCATAAAAATTATTAAAATACGAACCTGCGTTATGATTAATATTCATTTTAATCGCTCTATTTACTCCCCAGAATACGAAGAGGAAATTTAAAAAACGTAATTCTGATACATTGTCTAAACCGAATAGCTTCATTAATAGGAAGTAAACAACGATTAAACCATATATTAGAAATGCGTTTTGAAAAATTATTTTGTTTGTACTCATGAAATAAATTTTAAATTCGACCAACAAAATATACAAAATAAATAACGGAATATCAAACAATTAGGCTAGAGATTCTTTTAAAATGGTTACGGGGTGTTTAGCTACTCTTCTCGTACCATCATAAATTTGATGTCTGCAGCTAGTTCCAGATGCAGCTATTTCTGTAGATGAATTACATTTTCGAATTTTTGGAAATAACGTATCCTCACCAACTTGCATACTTACTTTATAATGTTCCTTTTCGTATCCAAAAGAACCAGCCATACCGCAACATCCAGTATTCATAATACTTACTTTATAATTTTTAGGTAAATTTAGCATGGTAAATATCGAATGCGTAGTCGACAGTGATTTTTGATGGCAATGCCCATGTATTTTAATCTCTTTCTCCTGAGAAGTAAATAAATCTGGTTTTATGAAGCCGTTTTCTATTTCTTTGGTAATAAATTCTTCTATGGTAAATGTATTCTGAGAAATCTTTTCAGCATCACTTTTATGATTTGCTAGGCGCAAATATTCATCTCTAAAACTTAAAATTGCTGAAGGTTCAATTCCAACTAATGGTGTTTTCTTAGTAATAATATCTTTAAAAATTGAAATATTCTTATTTGCAATTTCTTTGGCTTCTTTTAAAAATCCTTTGGATAAATAACTTCGTCCACTTTCTTCGTGATCGATAATTTCAACGTTATAGCCAAGCTTGTCTAATAGCTCAACAGCATCTTTACCAATATGAGCATCATAAAAGTTCGTAAACTCATCATTAAAAAGATAAACTTTCTTTTTATTTGATGTCTTGTAGTTTTTAGAATACCAGTTTTGAAGTGTTTTAAGAGCCAATTTAGGAACTTTTCTTTCTTGTGCTACTCCAATTATAAATTTCGCTATAAAAGTATTTGTAACTAGGTTTGTAAGTCTTGGGAACTTACTGCCAATTTTATTGTATTTAGCATTGTTCGCAAAAAGTTTACTTCTAAAAGAATATCCATTTGCTTCCTGATATTGATAAAGGAATTCAGCTTTTAAAGAAGCAACGTCAACATTACTTGGACATTCACTTGAGCATGCTTTACAGCTCAAGCATAAATCAAAAACTGTTTTTAATTCTTTATGATTAAACTTATTTGTTTTGTCCGAATTGGTTAAGAATTCTCTTAATGTATTTGCTCTGGCACGTGTTGTGTCTTTTTCATCTCTGGTTGCACGGTAACTCGGACATAATGTTCCTCCAGCTTCTGGAGATTTTCTGCAGTCACCAGATCCATTACATTTTTCTGCAAGTTTTAAAATTCCTTCACTATCCGAAAAATCAAGAATTGTTTCAATTTCAGGTTCATTGCGGTCAACTTCATATCGCAGACTTTTATCCATAGGAAAAGCATCTACAATTTTACCTTCATTGAAAATATTATTAGGATCAAACCCTTTTTTGATTCTTTTAAGTAACTCATAATTTTTTTCTCCAATCATTAGAGGAATAAATTCAGCACGAACAATTCCGTCTCCATGTTCACCACTAAAAGAACCATTATATTTTTTAACTAATTCAGCAGTTTCAGTAGTTATTTTTCTGAATAAATCAACATCTTCTGATTTTTTAAGATTTAAAATCGGGCGTAAGTGAAGTTCTCCGGCACCAGCATGTGCATAATAAACAGCTTGCTGTTGGTATTTATCCATTATCGCAGAGAATTCTTCGATATAATCAGGTAAATCATGTAAATCCACAGCTGTATCTTCAATACAAGCAACTGCTTTTTTATCGCCTACCATGTTTCCAAGTAAACCTAATCCTGCTTTTCGTAAATCTAAAACTTTCTTGATATCATTACCATATACTTTGGGAAAATGATAACCAAAATTATGTTTCTTAAGGTCTTCTATCAAAGCATCAGCTTTTTCCGCTGCTTTTTCTTTCGAGCTTTCTTTGATTTCTAACATTAAAACCGCTTCTGGATCTCCATTTAAGAAAAAACGATTTTTTGCTTGTTCTCTATTATTTTTAGTACAATCTAAAACAACTTTGTCCATTAATTCACAGGTGTACAAATTGTGGTTCATGGCAATTACAGTGGCTTTTAAACTTTCATTTACACTTGTAAAATGAGGAGCCACCATAATACTTGAAGTTGGAGGTAAGTCATCTAGTTGAATTTTAATAGCTGTTGAAAAAGCCAATGTTCCTTCAGAACCAGAAAGGAATTTAGCAACATTTATAGTTTCTTTATCGCCTCCGAATAAATTTGAACTTAGAAATTCGTCAACAGCATAACCAGTATTTCTTCTATGGATAGAGTCTTTTGGGAACTGAGATTTTATTTCCTCTTGTACTTCTGTAGATTTTAGTTCATTATAAATTGATTTATAAATATTTCCTTCAAAGGAATTTTCGAATGTTTTCTGTTTAAAATCTTCAGATGTAATTTCTTCAAAACGGGTCAAACTTCCATCGGATAAAATAGCATCTATAGCTATAACTTTATCACGAGTTACACCATATTTAATAGAGGTGCTTCCTGATGAATTATTTCCAACCATTCCTCCAATCATACAACGATTTGAAGTAGACGTATTTGGTCCAAAAAATAACCCAAAAGGCTGTAAAAAACGGTTTAAATCGTCTCGAATAATACCAGGTTCAACGGTGATTGTTTTGTTGTCTTGATCAAATTCTAAAATGCTCGTAAAATACTTTGAAACATCCACAACAATTCCATCACCAACGCACTGACCAGCTAATGAGGTCCCCGCAGTTCTAGGAATTAAGGTAATTTTATGTTGTTGAGCAAAAGAAATTAATTTTTGAATATCTTCATTATTTCTAGGATAGGAAACAGCCAGAGGAATCTTTCTGTAAACGGAAGCATCTGTGGCATACATTCGCTTGTGTAAATCGTCGAATAAAAGTTCTCCAGTCAATTGCTTTGATAAGAATTTTAGTTGTTCGTTAGCTATCATTGTTAACCTTCTAAGGTATTTTTATGTTAGTTAAAATTAATATTCTTCTTTTTTAATATCTTAAATATATAGTTGTGTTTGATTTTTGAAATAAAGAGCATTTAACATTGTGTTATTCTCTATTTTCACTACAAATATCAATATTTTATTTTTTTATAGTCTCTTAGAGAGTCCGAATCAAAATGAATTCTGATCTATTTTTCATAGAAGAGAGATTTTTTAACACGTGTGAAAATCATTTCGAAATTGTTTTCAGTTAATTGATTTAACAAATCCGATAGGACTTTTTTCCAAAGTGGATTAAATATCCTAGTAGAGTTATTTTTACTACGTTCTTTAACCCATTTATTCGGATGTTTATTTAATTTATTAATATTTTTGGTAGCTACAATACCAAGGTTGTAAGAGTTTTTAAGTGTTGAAATGGCAGCTTTATAATCGTCTTTCATTCGTATTTTTAACTCCAATTTTACATGAGGAAGTCGGATAATATTTGTTGGTTTTTGTATTAATTCTAAATTATAAGCCTTTAAACTTTTGTTTTTAAAAGGGAATGTTGCCGGATATGTAATGTTACGACCTGTTCGTTTGGCTTTTAGAACATCAAAGATGTAGTCCTTTTCGTATGTCCTCAGTAGAGCAGTATTTTTTGTTTTATTCAATTGGAGAGCTTCTTTTAAAGCAAGTATCGAAACAAATAAAAGTATCTGTTCCCGCAACTCCATTAATTAAATGCACTTTATCATATAAAATTTTCTGAAGATGTTCGTTGTCTTTAGCGTAAATTAATATAAAAATAGCATAGTTTCCTGAAACAAAATTACATTCAACAATTTCATCTATCTTTTTCAACTCCCTCATTACTTCTTTAGCAAAACGAGCTTCTCGTAATCGAATTCCAGTGTAAGATTTTGTTTTATATCCTAGTTTTCTTTCATCAAGAACGAATTCGGCATTTTTTATAACTCCTTCTGAAGTAAGCTTTTTAATTCTTTGATGAATTAATGAGTTTGAAACGTTTAATTCTTCCGCAATTTGAGAAAAGGCTTTTCTGGCATCTTTTCTCAATTGCGAGAGTATTTGTTTATCGATATAATCAAATTGATTTTTCAATTGGTTGATATGCTATTATTTGATTTTTATATTTAGCAATATTACGCATTTATTTCGGCTAAACATTTTTCAATAGTTTCATTTTGCATGTCTTCATACCATTTCATCAAGTTATAAACTGGTTCACCTAAGTCTTTTTCAAACAAGTTTTGATTCGAACTTCCTTCATATTCTCGTTTAGCATCGTCTGTTCCTAAATTCGAAGCAAAAATACCAGCAGCACTTACAGGTAAAAAGTCTTCATAAACCATTGGCTCAATACTTAAATATCCATCTTCAAGAAGTTGATTTACGTCATGTTTAGTGTATACTTTATTTTTCGGTATAGAAGTAGCTCTTTCCGCAGTGAAATAATGGAAATATGCTAATTTTTCAGAATGTAATTCTTTATAATTATCTGGAAATACTTTGAAGTTTTCAACCAATAACTTATTGTATTCTGAAGCATTTTCTGCGGTCGGAGATCCTCCAATTTCTTTTCTTGTTTTACCTAAAAGTTCGTTATATAGGTCAAGTCCTTTTTGGGTTAAAGCTGCACCTCGTTGTTCAATTTCACCAAATCTGGCTTTATGTTCTCCAATTTTACCATTTTCGTCGTTATTCTTAAAAATAACTTTTTCGGTTAAAGCTTTAAAACTCGTTTGACGTAATAATATTGGACAATTTCTTGTTGGTGGTCCTTCAATATTATCTTTTGGTGGGATATTCCGTGCTTCCATACTCGCTTGAACTTTATCAATATCCAATGTTCTCGGAGTAAGATGGTTGATATGTGGACCTTTAAAGGCTACAACATCTGCAATCAATCTGTGTTGATCTAATAAAGCTTCATACATTTCATAATCTACGGTTGCAGTATCATGCCATCTAAAAGTTTCTAGTGCCTCTTGAACAAATTTTTCAGCGTCACTTTCATTTAATCCTCCTTCATTTTCGAATTTTTCAATTAATTCAAGTGCATTTTTTGTAAATATTTGACGACTTTCTAAAATACTTTCTACATTATTACGAAGTTCTTCATTATCAATGAGGTCTAAACGTAGGAGAGAGGTAAACACTCTAAACGGAGCTTGGTTTAAAGCTGTGTTTTTAATAGCTCTAAATGCTGTAGAATGAACAGGAACTCCAGCTGTTGCTAGGTCGTAATAACCAACAGGAAACATTCCCATTACTTTAAACAATCTTCGCATAGTAAATAATTCATAAGGTTTTCCCAAACGAATAGCTCCATGACGTTCCATATTTAGTCTTGTTATTTCGCCTGTATTCGATAATTGTTCTTTGACCTCACTTGATTCTGATAACACATTGTCATTTATATCATGTACTAAATCAAGTAATTCTCCGTAAAGAGGAACTTCATCTTTATACATTTCCGACATGATAGTGGCAAATCGGTTTCTAATGTATTCTGATGAGACGAATTTTTCAGTTATAATGTTTGAATTATCTATCATTTCCAATGATTACTTAAATTATTTAATTTATATACAAATTAAGTGAATTTTACTTTTTATTTGATGTTAATTGGTTAAATATGTGTTTAATTAAGTTTTTTTATGTAAAAATTCTTTTTATATGGTGTAAGAAAATTAAATTTATACTATTCGATTAAATAATCTGTTGATTTATAATCAAATTGATTAAAATAAGTATACGAAGAAATAGTACTATTAATGAAAATAGTAGATATAACAATGGTGATCGAAAGAATAATTTGTAACAATATGACAAAACAAGCGTCTTAATAATAAAAAGACGATTGTTCATGAGCATTTTCAGAGTATTATTAGCTATACTTTTTCCTCCATTATCCATTATTGATAAAGGCTGTGGATCATTCTTAATTATTTTTATTTTGACACTTTGTGGTTGGATACCTGGTATTATAGGAGCCTTGGTAATTTTAAATAATCCAGAAAGGTAATTAAGATACAGTTACTCCGTTTTTTATTCTCTTTGCTGGAATTAGTAAAACAACTTTATTATTTTCATTGTAAACACCCAAAACCAAACATTCACTCATAAAATTCGCTATTTGGCGTTGTTCAAAATTAAGAATAGCACTAATTTGTTTACCTAATAAATCTTCTTTAGAATATAGGTTTGTAATTTGAGCACTTGATTTTCTGATACCCAAAGTTCCAAAATCGATGGTAAGTTTATATGCTGGTTTTCTCGCTCTAGGAAAATCATTTACTTCTACTATGGTTCCAATGCGTATATCAACTTTTAAGAAATCCTCAAAACTTACGGTTTCCATTATCGTTTTGTTAGTTTTTCTAACACCCATAATGGGCCAACTAATAAGAATTGTAAGTCTTTTAGGAACGAAGGTTTTTTACCTTCTATTTTATGACCATAAAACTGACCAATCCAAGCTAAAATAAAAAGTGTAATGGATACTATAAAAAGGTTAGTGTTATTGTTTATCCAATTATTACCTGCAATACAAACTAAGGTTACGGCTAACATTTTAATGAAATACCAGAAAGAAAGGCGTAAATAAAATAATACAGAAATTAAAATACCTATAATAAAGCCCCAATTTTCAATAAGTGGGTTGTATAATTTAAATGTATCTTTTAATATTCCGCTAGGAATTGTCATAATAAGACCAATTATACTAAAGAAAATAACAGGCACACAAATGTAATGTATAATTTGGTTTTTTTCATTTTGATGACTCTCGGAATATTCTTGGAATAATTCTTCTGCATTTTTCATATCATTATGTTATTGAGTTTTATATATAAATATAAAAAAGGTCAGAATAATTTCTGACCTTTTAATATTATATTTTTTATCTCTATTTTAATCTGAAGTTGATTGGGAAAGCATATTTAACGTTTACTGGTTTACCACCTTTCATTGCTGGCTTAACTCTAGGCAATTTCTCAATTAATTTTTTTGTAGCATCTTCTAATATTTTACTACCCTTTGGACCTCTAGTCTTAACATCCGCTATATCTCCGTTCGCGTCGATAACAAAGTAAGCGTTAATTCTTCCTTCTATGTTTTGATCTACTGCTTCTTGAGGATATGCGAAAAATTTATTAATGTGTTTACTCATTTGACTGTTAAAACACTCTAAGGTACTATTATTAGCACAGTTTTTAAAAGTAGGAATGGTTTCAACCTCGTTAAATCTGTATATTTGAGCTGTTTTCTCTACAGTTTTTGAAACTTTAACGTTTGAAGCTTTTTTTCCTGGAATTACGAAAGCTATTGGAACTCCATATTTAACTTTCACCACTTTACCATTGTGTTTTCCTGGTTTAAATTTTGGTAGTTTTCGAACAATTCTTTCAGCCTCTGCCTCAAGTAATTCACCTTGATAAGGACCTCTAATATTCAAGTTATCTACTTCTCCTTCTTTGTTGATTACGAATTGGACAAGTACACGACCTTGTATACTTTTTTCGTATGCCTCCTTAGGATATGCAAAATTTCTTCTAATGTGAGAAGCTATTTCTGTTTTAAAACATTTTTCTTGCTGATAAATAGCAACAGATTCACAATTTGTAAATAATGGAATTTCTTCTACCAAGCTAAAAGGAACTTTTTCTACTACTTCTTCACTACTTAAATCTAAAGTTCCTACCAATGAGGCTTTTTTCTTTAATGCAGCTAGTTTATTAGAAGTAGAACTTGAAGAATTTACACCTGTAACAGCATCTCTCTTTCTGATTACTCTACGACGAGTTGTGACTTCAACAGAGATTTGCTTATTTTTAGCATCCTTATCTTCTACCGAACACTTAGTGATACTGTTAAGATCTAATGCCGGTTCTCCGTTAGGGGTATCACAGGTCTCATTTGCTTTCGATTGAGACATAACGATTTGTGTGCTGAATGCTACAGCAACAACTACTAGTAACTTTTTAACCATGTTCTTAGGGATTAAGAGATTAACTTCGCGACTAAAGTAGGTATTATAAGTGATTAAAAAAAATTTTTTAAGATGTTTTGTGTTAATTATATAGTTAAACGGTTATTATATATCGATAAAAGTAAATATATAATAGATGAGTTGTAATTTTCGAAACCTAAATTTTACCTAATATTCTACATTAAAACTTATTGGTAAACTATACTTTACTTTTACAGGTAAACCTTTATGTCTAGCTGGAGAAAAAACAGGTAATTTACTCACTACTCTTTTAATTTCATTTTCTAATGATGCTTCCTTTTTTCTTCCTTTTACTAATAAATTTTCAACTTTTCCTTTAGAGTCAATTGTAAATTGAATAAAAACTCTTCCACTTACACCTTCTTCAGAGGCCCTTTCTGGATCAAAAGTTTTTGCAAAATGTTTAGAAAACTCATTGTTGAAACAATCTGTTCCATTTTTATTGGCATTTTCGCATGCAGGGAATAAAGGTACGATATCAACTACGTTAAACAAGACAGTTTCTGCTTCCATTCTATTGGTAACTATATCATTTTTGATTTCTATAGTTGAGGGAGTTACATCTGCATTTAAGTCTTTTGTAGCGCCATCAATAGTATTAACTTTTTCTCGTTTCCTAATAATTCTTTTTCTAGTTCGTTTAGCAGCTACATTTAAAGTAACTTTTTGGGTATCATCTTTGTCTTTGGCTATAGTACATTTAGATAGGGTATTTAGATCTAATGAAGTTTCATCACTTGGTGTATCACAATATTTTTTATTTTGAGACAATAATTTGCTACTTAATAATAGGAAAATTATAAGTAACAGTGGAATTAGCTGTTTCATAATAAAGTTTTGATTTAAATTGTTATTTGATTAATACATTACAAATTTCGTTTTTGGTGAATGAAATAGTGTTAATTGTAGCTTATAGAAAAGTTAAGTTCTAAAATTTACATAACTAATAATTCACGTAGATTTTACATTTTATTAAACTCGTGGTTAGTGAATAAATATCTTCTTTACTATATAATTACATTAAAAATTAAAGCCAACTAGATTAACATATGTTAATCTAGTTGGCTCTTGTTTATAAGATTAAAACTTTAATTTATAAATAGTTATGTTTTAAAGCTTTGAAAAGTTGACTTACTTTACATTCATAAGTTCAACATCAAATATAAGAGTTGCATTTGGTGGAATTACTCCTCCAGCACCTCTTTCTCCGTATGCTAAGTTTGAAGGAATAACTAATCTAGCCTTATCTCCAACTTGTAATAATTGAATTCCTTCGTCCCATCCTGCAATTACTTGGCCTACACCAATAGCAAATTCAATTGGTTGTTTTCTTTTGTATGATGAATCAAACACAGTACCATCTAATAATTGACCTTTGTAGTGCACAGAAACAGTAGCTCCTTTAGTAGCTTTTTTCCCTTCACCTTTTTGAATGATTTTATAACGTAAACCGCTTGGTGTCTCATCATATCCAGCTGCTACTTCATCTAAAATTTTCTTTTGTTTTGCTTTTTCTGCAGCTTCTCTTTTTTCACGTTCTCCTTCAAAAGTTCTGAATGCCTCAACTGCATTCCAGTTTTCAGCAGTTTCACCAACACGTAAAATTTCTACTTGCATTTCATCTTCTTGCTCAACAGCATCAACAACGTCTTGTCCTTCGATTACACTTCCAAATACAGTGTGCTTACCGTCTAACCATGGAGTTGCAACGTGAGTTATGAAAAACTGAGATCCGTTTGTTCCAGGACCTGCGTTTGCCATTGATAATTTACCTGGTGCATCGTGCTTTAAGTCTGGGTGAATTTCGTCATCAAATTTATATCCTGGACTTCCTGTTCCTGTTCCTTGCGGACAACCACCTTGAATCATAAAGTCAGCAATTACTCTATGGAATTTTAAACCATTATAGTAAGGTTCTCCTTGAGGACGAGCTGAGTTTTCTAAATTACCTTCGGCTAAAGCAACGAAGTTACCGACTGTACCAGGAGTTTTGTCATATTCTAAATTCACTAAAATATCTCCTTTTGGAGTAGTGAACTTTGCGTAGATTCCGTTATTCATTGTTATGTATTATTTATCTAAAATTATTGTTTGTTTACAAATAATGATGCAAAGTTAAAACTTACACCAATATTAATGTTGTTTGAATTTACATTTCCAAATGGAGCATATAGTTTTCCTCCAGAAAGCTTTAATGCTAAATTGTCTTTAATATGGTAATTGAAACCAAGTGTTGGTCTTATTACAATTCCTTCATCTGTATCAACACCAGCACCACCAGCAGCACCACCTGCTAAATTTATAAAGGCATCAACTTTATTGTTGATGAATCTATTTGTTTTAAAACCTAATCCAATTAAACCGTGAGCATAACCTCCAGATCTTCCGCCATAAGCAAAACCAGCTTCACCAATAATGTATATGTTTTTAAATATGTCGTAATTAAATTGTAATCCAATTAATTGTAAGTCAGTTGAGAGAACGTTATTAGGATCATCTGTTTTGTTTACATCAAAATAAGTTTGATTTTGAAGTGCTATTGATATTCCTTGTGTTTTATAGGTGTAATTGTTATCTGTATTTTGTGTTTTTGTTCCACCAGACAAATTCATGTATTTAATTCCAAAACCTAGAGTATAGGCCTCAAAGTCCCCATCTAAAGCTCTGTAATATCCTCCATGTCCACTTAAAGCTAGATTGTCTGAAAGTTTTAAATCCAATCCTGCAGAAGGATAAATTGTTAAACCACCTTCAGGAGCGATTCTACCACCAGCAGCACCAATTCCTAATTTACCGAAAAAGTTTACATATTTCGATTGATACGGATGATAACCAGCACCAAAGAATAAATCCATAAATCCAGCTCTCAATCCTTTATAAATGGCATCAGTATGAGCAAATAAGAAGATTTTATCGTTTACATACTTTTGATACTCGAACCCTAATACATATAAAGTTGTATCTAAATCAGTTCCATTATCTCTTTTTGATTCACCAGTAGGAAAGAAGAAATCAAAACGAACTTGTTGCGTATTTTTAATGGTAGGCTTCTTCCAGAAGAATTCTGTTTCTTCACCAAGTTTGAACTCCTTTTTTGCATCTTCATATTTTGCAAATCGGAAAACACTAGGGATTTCAAAGAAAAAGGAAACGCTGTTATCTTTAATTGCTCCCGTGTAAAAATCAATATAACTGTATTGTACACCAAATGAATAATTGTTCTTTTTGTATTGTAGTCCGATATTAGAGTTGATAAAAGCTCCGTCATTAATCAAAACACGATAACCACCACCGCCACCGAAATGTAGGTTTCCATCAAAATAAAGATTCTTGTAAATTTTCTTATTAACACCTAATTCAGCACCAAGTGTAAACAAACCTCCTTGATCACCAGTTACGGCATAATGAAATCCGGCTCCTCCGTATAACCAATCGTTAAACGGAATTTGATAATGTAAGCCAACTAATCCCATAGTAGCATCTAAATTAGGAAAGTCATTCGTAGGCATTGAAACCGGAATAAAATTTAATCTAATTCTATTTGTTAATTCTTTTCCTTGAAGGGTTGAAATGTCTTCTTGAGAAAACGAGAAAATAACACTTAAAGAAAATAGTATAGTAACTAGTTTGGTTTGTTTTTTCATAATTATTTATTCAAATTCACTTGTAAGATGAAGCTTCACAGACGGATATTTACTTTGTGTCATTTGGATAGTGAAAGGAGAATCTGCTAAAAACACCAATTGTCCTTGTTTATCTTTTGCTAAGTAACGTTGTTTTACTCGTTTAAATTCTTTGAATTCTTCGTTCTTTTCATCTTCAGGCTGTACCCAACATGCTTTATGAACAGCAATGTTTTCGTACGTACATTTTGCTCCGTATTCATGTTCTAAACGATATTGAATTACCTCATACTGTAATGCTCCTACCGTACCAATAATTTTTCGACCATTCATATCAAGTGTAAATAACTGCGCAACACCTTCATCCATTAATTGGTCTAACCCTTTATATAATTGTTTGGCTTTTAAAGGATCAGCATTGTTTACATAACGGAAATGTTCAGGAGAGAAACTAGGGATTCCTTTGAAGTTTAATTTTTCGCCTTCAGTTAATGTATCTCCAATTTTGAAGTTTCCAGTATCATGTAAACCAACAATATCTCCAGCAAAAGATTCTTCAACAATTTCTTTTTTCTCAGCGAAGAAGGCATTTGGACTAGAGAATTTTACTTTTTTATTATTTCGAACATGTAAATAGGGAGTATTTCTTTTAAATGTTCCAGAAACGATTTTTACAAAGGCCAAGCGGTCTCTGTGTTTCGGGTCCATATTTGCGTGAATTTTAAATACGAACCCAGTAAGTTTTTCTTCTTTCGAATCTACTAAACGAGAATCCGACATTTTTGGTTGTGGATTCGGAGCAATATCAATGAAGCAATCCAATAATTCTTTTACTCCAAAATTATTTAAAGCAGAACCGAAAAATACAGGCTGTAGTTGTCCTTCTTCATATTCATCTTTATTGAATTTAGGATAAACTTCGTAAACTAATTCTAATTCTTCTCTTAATGTATTAGCAGAATCTTTGCCAACTAAATTATCTAATTCAGGATTGTTTACATCATCAAATTCTACACCTTCAGATATCGTTTGTTTGTTGTCTCCAGAGAAAACATTGATTTTCTTTTCCCAAATATTATAGATTCCTTTGAAATCGTAACCCATTCCGATAGGGAAACTTAGCGGAGTTACACGTAATCCTAATTTTTGCTCAACTTCATCCAATAGGTCAAAAGCGTCTTTTCCTTCACGATCCAATTTGTTAATAAATACAATCATTGGAATATTACGCATTCTACAAACCTGAACCAATTTTTCAGTTTGTTCCTCAACACCTTTCGCAACATCAATAACAACAATAACACTATCTACAGCAGTTAATGTTCTAAAAGTATCTTCTGCAAAATCCTTGTGACCAGGAGTATCAAGAATATTGATTTTTCTATCTCTGTAATTAAAAGCTAATACAGAAGTTGCGACAGAAATTCCACGTTGACGTTCGATTTCCATAAAATCGGAAGTAGCTCCTTTTTTAATCTTATTACTTTTTACCGCACCAGCTTCCTGAATTGCACCACCAAATAAAAGTAATTTCTCTGTTAATGTTGTTTTACCCGCATCAGGGTGAGATATAATTCCGAATGTTCTTCTTTTCTGTATTTCTTCTAAAAAACTCATCTATAAATTTTGAAGGTGCAAAGATAGTTTTTAAAAGAAAAAGAGCCAAGAGATTAGTGTTTTAAGGATGACTTATAGAAATAACTAGAATTATCTACTTCTTATTAATTTAGGATTATTTTCTATGTATGCTTTACATCTTGAAAAACTGTTAAAGATGGAAAGAATTTTACCTTCAGTACTAATTAAATAATAAGTTGGATAGCTATCGATAATTAAATCCCTAGTTAACCTTTTCTTAGATGAGTATTCTTTATAATTTTTCCACGTATAATTCTTTTCTAATAAATAACTAGACCATTCATTGTAATTTTCATCTTTTGAAATTCCAATTATTTCAATATTTTTTTCTTTCAGAAAACTTAAGTTTTTAGCTATTTCAATATGTTGTTTTACACAAGGAGGACAATTTACAAACCAAAAATCTAATAGATAAAATTTATTTTTACTTAAGCTAATTTGAGTAGAGTCATTATTTCTATTCAAAAAAGTATATTGATCAAGATTAACGTTTTTTATTTTTAAAAGAGATTCAATTCTATCATCAACATTTAAGAAATGATTTTTAAATGAGTTTTTATGTTTTCCTAGAATATTTTTAAGTCCTAAAATTTGCTCTTTATTATTTTCGTTTTGATATAAAAAACTATTACTCAAAGCAAGAGAAAAGGGGTTATGAATGTTTTTGTTGATCTTTTCTAGCATAAAATTATTAATAATAGTTTGACTAGATTTTCTTTTTCTTAGTTCATTACATTCATGAACGTAATTTTTACTTTCATAATATAATTTTGAATTTATTACAGAATCTATTTGAAATGTTTTATCTAAAATCCCTTTAACAATAACTTTGTTCCCATCTAACCAAACTTGTTTTTTTATTTTACCCGATTCGGTGTAAAACCAAAAGTTATAAAGATCATTCAGAGGTTTATCCAAATAAAGTTTCATAGTGTCTTTGGATTTTACATTATACCATTTTGTTTGACTGATATCTGAAAATCGTAAACTATCAATTTTAAAATTAGTAGTTACAATGATGTTTATATCTGCTAAGTTTGATTTTTTCGGTTTTTCAACACAGCCTATAAAAATTAAGACTGAAGTAATAAAGATTAATGCTTTCATAGCGTGTAATAAGTTTCATAATGAACGTTGTTGTTTTACTATTATTTTACAATTTCAATTTTCATAGGAATATCAATTACAGGCCATTCACTTCTTCCAGTTTCAACTTTTGAAATTTTTCTAACCGTAGAGTAACCAGAAATAACTCTTCCAAAAACAGTATATTCTCCATCTAAATGTGGTGCACCTTTCTTGTCACTTATGATATAAAAATTAAAAGGATTTGATTTTTTGTACGGATTATAATCTAGTTGTCTTGCTAAGGCTAATGAACCGTAAACATGTTTTCTTTTATTCGATATTTCCGCTGGAATTCTAAAGTTTTTATATTTGTTTTTAATGTCTGTAGATTCTTGACCATCAGATTCTCCTCCTTGAATAGCCATTTCACCAGCAATTCTATGGAATACAGTAGTGTCAAAATATCCAATTTTACTTAAGAATATAAAACTAGCTCTATGTAAAGGAGTTTCTTTAAATAATCGCAGCTTTATTTTACCAAACTTTGTGTTAATAACTACTATTGTTTCCTTGTTTTGTCTTCCATATTCAGTTAAAAACGCTTTTACATTTTTATGATTTAAACTATCCCAAGGTTGTTCTATGATTGCTTCTTTTATCTTTTTAATTTCAATTGAGTCTTTTTTTACAGGTATAGTTTTCTTAATTTCTTTTTTTGGTTCCTTTTTAGGTTCTTTTTTACAATTATAAAATGTTGTGAATAAGAATGTAAAAACTATAATTTTGAATAATTTCATAAAGACTTGATTTATTTGGTCTACAAATATAGTTGATGTAATTATAAGAATGATTTATCAGTAATTTTTTATTAGCGTTACTATTTTAGTACTTTTGTCTGTATATGGTAGAAAATGTAATTTTAGTCGATGAGCAGGATAATGAGGTAGGATTTATGGAGAAAATAGAGGCTCATAAAAAAGCTTTGCTTCATAGAGCTTTCTCAGTTTTTGTGTTTAATGATAACAACGAATTAATGCTCCAACAAAGAGCAAAAAGTAAATACCATTCTCCTTTGCTATGGACAAATACTTGTTGTTCTCACCAAAGAAAAGGAGAATCAAATATTTCAGCAGGAAAAAGAAGACTGGAGGAAGAAATGGGTTTCACCTGTGAATTGAAAGAAGTATTTTCATTTATTTATAAAGCTCCTTTTGAAAATGGACTAACAGAACATGAGTTAGATCATGTTATGATTGGGAAATATAATAGTGAACCAGTGGTTAATCCAGATGAAGTAGAAGGTTATAAGTGGATGAAATTGGAAGCTGTGAAAAAAGATATTGAAAATAATCCTTTTGAATATACAGCTTGGTTTAAGATTATTTTTGAAAAGTCTTACGATAAAATAGCTAACTTTAATTTTTAGTATAAAATGCCAAGAGTAACGGTACACAGAAAAGCCCATTTTAATGCGGCACATCGATTATACAGAAAAGATTGGTCGAACGAAAAAAACTTTGAGGTTTTTAATAAATGTAGTAATGAATATTTTCATGGACATAATTATGAATTAATCGTATCTTTAACGGGAGAGATTAATCCAGATACGGGTTATGTTTATGATTTGGGACATTTAAAGCAAATCATAAATGAGGAAGTAGAAGAACCTTTTGACCACAAAAATCTTAACATAGAAGTAGAAGAATTCAAAAATTTGAACCCTACTGCTGAAAATATTTCAGTTGTTATTTATGAAAAGTTGCGTAAAATTATTCCAGACACCTTAGATATGGAGATTACGCTTTATGAAACCCCGAGAAACTTTGTAACCTATTCAGGAAACTAAATGCCAATACTAAATCAATTTATTAAGTTCGAACCAATTCTTAAAGAAAAGATTTGGGGAGGTGAAAAGCTTGCAAAACTTTTAAATAAACAATCTAATAAACCAAATATTGGAGAAAGCTGGGAAGTATCTGATGTAGAAGGAGATACTTCAATTGTTTCTAATGGGGAATTAAAAGGAAAAAATTTAAAAGAACTCATCGAACTTTATAAATCAGATTTAGTTGGTGACCAGATTTTTAAAAACTTCGGAAATAAGTTTCCTTTACTTGTAAAATATATTGATGCCAAAGAAGCATTGAGTATACAATTGCACCCAAATGATACTTTAGCTAAAGAAAGACATAATTCCTTTGGTAAAACTGAAATGTGGTATGTAATGCAGGCTGATGAAAAAGCAAATTTGATTGTAGGATTTCAAAAGGACAGCGATAAGGAGGAGTATGTATATCATTTAGAGAATAAAAAGTTATTAGATATTCTAAATGTTGATGAGGTTAGTAGTGGTGATGTATATTTTATTCCAACTGGAAGAATTCATGCGATTGGTGCAGGAGTCTTACTAGCAGAAATTCAACAAACTTCAGATATTACTTATCGAATCTATGATTGGGATCGACAGGATAATCAAGGGAATTATAGAGAACTTCATACTGAATTAGCCCTTGACGCAATTGATTACAAGTCACAAAAAAAATATTTGAAATCATATAATAAGGAAGAAAATTCTGTTTCAGAAATAGTTTCATGCCCTTATTTTACTACCAATATTTTACCTTTGGATGGCAGTGTCAGTGTTCAAGTTAATCATCATGATAAGGATAGTTTCGTAATTTACTTGTGTGTCAAGGGTGAAGTTGCATTCAGTAATGATTTGAATACCGAAACGATTAAAATGGGAGAGACGATTTTAATTCCAGCAAAAATTAAAGATTTTACGATCACTTCTCATATAAAGTCAGAGCTTTTAGAAGTATATATAAAGTAAAAAGCTCGAACATTTTAAATGTCCCGAGCTTTTTAACAAACAAACCAAATTAACTTACAAAAGATTATATTCAAACTTAACGGGTTTATAATCAGTAGCAAAACCAAGTCCATAGTTTAAATGTTAAAGTTTTACCTTTTTAACATTTATTCAATCCTATTTTCAGAATATGGAAATATGTATCTTTGACCTATTCTAATTCACATTTTATGAAAATCATTGCGATGATTCCAGCTCGATATAATGCGAGTCGTTTTCCAGGGAAATTATTGAAAAATTTAGGAGGGAAATCTGTTATTGTTAGAACTTATGAGAGTGCAGTTCAAACAAATCTTTTCGACGAAGTATATGTTGTTACTGATTCTGAATTGATTTTTAAGGAAATAGAAAGTGTAAGAGGGAAAGTAATTATGAGTCAAAAAGAACATGACTGTGGTTCTGACAGAATTGCTGAAGCAGTTGAAAATATGGATGTTGATGTAGTTGTGAATGTTCAAGGAGATGAACCTTTTATAGATAAAGTTTCTTTAGAAAAGTTAATTAAGGTTTTTCATGAAGATACAAATCAACAAATTGATTTAGCTTCTTTAAAAGTAAGAATGTTAGACAAAGCAGATATCCAAAATCCCAATAACGTTAAAGTAATAACAGATGTGAATAATTTCGCTATTTACTTTTCTCGATCTGTAATTCCTTATCACAGAGATCAAGATTTTGAAGCTATTTATTTTAAACATAAAGGAGTTTATGCATTTAGGAAAAATGCATTAATGGATTTTTATACAACACCTATGACTCCTTTAGAAGCTACTGAAAAAATTGAGGCAATTCGTTATTTGGAGGTTGGAAAGAAAATAAAAATGATTGAAACAGCGGTAGAATCTATTGGTATTGATACTCCAGAAGATCTAGAGAAAGCCATTAAAATATTGAAGGAAAATGATTAATAATATTAAAGTAATTGCTTTTGATGCAGATGATACTTTATGGGTAAATGAAACGTATTTTCGGGAGGCGGAAAATGATTTTGCTCAACTCTTGAATGATTATGAAACTGAAAATAAGATTCATCAAGAGTTATTTAAAAAAGAAATTGAAAATTTAAAACACTATGGTTATGGAGTAAAGGGCTTTATGCTATCCATGATTGAGTGTGCTCTAGAATTATCAAATAATCAAATAGATCCAAATACTATTAATAAGATTTTAGAAATAGGCAAAGAAATGCTGAAGAAACCAATTGAGTTATTAGAAGGAGTTGAAGAGGTTTTAAAATCTTTACATGGTAAGTATAAATTAATTGTTGCAACTAAAGGAGATTTATTAGATCAAGAACGAAAATTAGAAAAATCTGGTATACTCAAATATTTTCATCATGTGGAGGTAATGAGTGAGAAAAAAGTTTCAGATTATAAAAAGTTGATAGGACATTTAGATATTAATCCTTCAGAATTATTAATGATCGGGAATTCATTAAAATCGGATGTATTACCTCTTTTAGAAATCGGAGCTACAGCAATTCATATTCCTTTCCATACAACTTGGGCTCATGAAGAAGTAAATGAGCAACAATCTAAAAATAAGGAATTTAAAACATTATCAAATATTAGGGAAGTTTTAGAAGTATTATCATGAAGAAGTATTTAGATATTGAGAATTGGAGTAGAAAAGAAATATTTCAGCATTTTCGATCTTTGGAAAACCCAAGTTTTGCCATTACAGCCAATGTTGATGTAACAAAGGCTTATGAATCGGCTAAACGAAGAAATGAATCTTTCTTTTCAATTTATTTACATGCATGTTTAAAAGCTTTAAATGCAATTGAAAATTTTAAATATAGAATCGAGAATAGTAGAGTTGCTATTTATGATTCTATTCATGCTTCTGCAACCATTTTGAGAGAAGATAAGACTTTCGGATTTTCATTTATTGATTTTGATGAAGATTTTGAGGTTTTCAAGGAAAACTTTCTTTTAGAGAAAGATAGAATTTTAAACTCCACAAATTTATTCCCTCCTAAGTATTCATTAGGTTGTATTCATTGTTCAGCGTTACCTTGGGTTCATTTTACAGGACATAAAGAACCGGTTTCAGGAAATAAAGATGATAGTGTTCCTCAATTGGCTTTTGGTAAAATAAAGAAGGAAAGTGAAGAAATTTTAATGCCAGTTTCTGTAAATGTCAATCATGCTTTGGTAGATGGGTATCATGTTGGTCAGTTTTTTGAAAATTTTCAGAATGAATTAGATAAAATGGATTAATTTTGTCGAAAAATATAATTATGGCAAGTGTTAAAAATTTAAAAAAAGACATCAACTATACTTTAGGAGATATTATCGGAGAATGTAATGTTTGGGAATTAGATAATCCTACTGCAGATACTTCAAAATCTCAGGCGATTGTTGATGAAGCAATTTCAACTTTTGATGAGTTAATTGCTAAGGTACATGCTAAAGATGTAGAGAATAAAAGAGTGCATTTTAAATCAATTAATGCAGAATTAGAGACAAGAGCTAATGCTTTAGTTGATAAGGTGAATGCTTTATAAAAAGTAATAATTATCGCACATTAAGTCGGTTTCTTTTGGAAATCGACTTTTTTTTTGATAGAATTTTAACAAATCGTATTAAACATTTTCGTATATTTAAAACATAACTTTAATACCCTATTATGCCAAGAGCAATGTTCGAGTATACTAAAACTATACTTAAAAAAGTTAGCTTTAATGCAGAATTATTTTGTAAAGAATTAGAAAAGGCTGTAGATAGATTATTACCATACGAGGTTGAAGAACTTGTAATTTGGTTGAGACAATATACAGCTAATAAGCCAGAACTTCATATGTGTATGGCTGTTGTGAAAAAATAGTATCAAGAAACTATTGTGAAATCTAAAAATAAAAAACTTTAAATAAAAAGGAGCATCTATAAAATGCTCCTTTTTATTTTTAATTTTTTATACAATTATCTTCTTCCATTCTTAATTCGATTATTCCTTCTTTTTTTTAATCTTTCCATTAAACGTTTATTAAACTCATGTTCTGTGATTTCTAAAAGAAGGACTTTTTTGGCTGGCAAAATCTCTACAATGTTATTATGAAAAGTTGTTTTATTATCATATTGAGCTTTTCTAATGTCACGCATAGTAACTAGAAAACGTTGTGCTTCATCCTTACTAATATAATCGATACCACCAGCAGCTTTTACTTTATTTCTAATTTCTTTTTTTTCCCTTTTATGTAATGAAAATTTTGTTTTCTCATATTGATTGTATATTGGCCAAAACTTAGCTGCTTCACTTTCACTTAAGTTCAGTTTTTCCGTAATAAAAGCTATTTTATAGGCTTTTATTTTGGGGTTCCCTGAATTTGCGCCACGTTGAGCATATGATTGCAATACGAAAAAACATAATGTGGTTAAAAGTTGAATTCTTTTCATCTGCGATTGCTTTATTATACGATACTTTGCTCTCATAGTTATATTATTCCTCTTCTTCAAATTCAATAAGATTAGAGGTATCTATTGTATTAAAATATTCTTCTATATTATCATTACTCAAGTTCACGGTGAATTCTTCTTCTTCTAATTCTTCCTGAGTAAACAATATTGCTAATTCATATGAGTTAGCTTCACCGTAACCATTTTCAAACCAAGAAACGATATCAGTTTCTTCAAACTCTATTTCAGAAGCAGTGGTGCCGTTAAAAAAGTATGTTCCAATAAAAAGTATTATAACAGCAGCAGCTGCGACTGGAATAATTTTTTGAACTCTTTGATAAAAGGAAATAACCTTAACTTCCTTATTAGGTTCTTCCGCTTTCTTTAATTTTTCAAAAATAGCATCTTCTAGCGAGTCAAAATAACCATCTGGAATATCATTTAACTTTTCTTCCTTCGGAATAGTTAACTCAGAGACTTTGCCAAGGATTTCAGTTTCCAAATTATTAAAGTAGTTTGCAGGAATTGAAAATCCATTCGAATTCGGAAGGCTTTCTTCTAAGAATTTATTTTCTAAATCTGTTTCAACATTATTAAAATAGTTTTTAGGTACGCTAAAACCATGTTCTTTACCAACATACTTGTTTAAAAACTGAATACTATTTTTTACTTCATTTTCCATCTTTATATAAGACTCTTTTTCCTTTAAAAGGTTTAATTATATGCTTTTATATATGTTTCTATTTTTTTTACTGCATGAAAATACGATGCTTTTAAAGCTCCCACCGAGGTTTCTAATACTTCTGCTATTTCATTATATTTCATGTCATCAAAATATTTCATATTAAACACTAACCGTTGTTTCTGAGGAAGTGTGGCAATCGCTTCTTGAAGAATAATTTTAATTTCGTCTCCAGAAAACCAATCATCACTTTTTAAAGTTGAAACAGCTTGTTGCTGATACTCGGTAATATCAACATTTTGTTGCTTAGCTTTCTTATTTAAAAAGGTAATAGATTCATTAGTAGCGATTCGATACATCCACGAATATAGTTTACTGTCTCCTTTAAAACTGTCAATATTCCTAAATATTTTTATAAAGGTATTCTGTAAAACATCATCTGCATCGTCATGTACAATAACGATTTTTCTTATGTGCCAATATAGTCGCTCTTTGTACTGGGTAATAAGAGTACGAAAAGCCGCCTCTTTTGTAGCAGCATTTTGTAATTGTAAAACAAGTGTAGTTTCTTCAGTCAAATGAAAATGTTTTTCATTACGACTATAAATTTAAGAAAAGGTTTAATATTTAATAAAATTATTTTCTTCTACTACAACCAAAGAGTCTTTTTTCCTTAATAACTTCTGGAATCCCTTCTGGTAACATCTTTTCCCATCCTTCTTCATTATCTTTAATCATTTTCAATACTGTTCTTGAGAAAATGTGAAGAATATCCTGATCAAAATCTTGAATATCAACTACTCTTCCGTTGTTTTTGAAGAACTTATATAGTTCTTTCATTCTTGGGTGTACCTTCAAATTTTCAGAATTAATAAACTGATTTGATTCCTCTTCTTTGTACGGATACAAGTAAATTTTTAAATCTTTATAGAACAATTTACCAAATGCTTCTAAAATACCACCACTAATATGGCGATAGTATTTTTCGTCGAAAATTTGGATAAGATTATAGACACCCATTGCAAGAGCCATTCTTTCCTTAGTAAACTCACTGAAGTACTCAACAAGTCTATAATACTCCTGATAGTTGGTAATCATTACATTTTGTCCTAAAGAACAGAGTAGTTCAGCTCTATCTAAAAAGTCTCGTTCATTAATTTCACCTTCTGCTCTTAAATTACTTAGTGTAATTTCGAATATAATTTGAGTTTTATCTGGATCGACTTTTTTCTCTTTAAAGAACATTTTTTTCGATTGCTCATACATGTCCATATTAACCTTTGTTACAGGTCTGAAACTTCCACGTAAAGCTAGAATATTCTTTTTATAAAGTACTTGTGCGGGTAATAAATTGTTACCATCAGGCCCAAACATTACCGCATTGGTCATTCCATTTTTTACTAGTTGCAAACTCATTAAACGGTTATCAACATAAGTAAATCTTGGACCAGAAAAATTAATCATATCGATTTCTAGCTTATCCTTATCAATATTGTCATAGAATGACTTTAATAATTCTTTTGGATTATCATTTAAATAAAATGCGCCATAAATCAAATTTACACCTAAAACACCTAACGTTTCTTGTTGTAAGCGAGCTTCGGTTTCTTTAAAACGAAGATGTAAAATAATTTCATTGTAATCTTCTAAAGGGTCTAATTGAAAACGAATTCCAACCCAACCATGACCTTTAAACTTTTTTGTAAAGTTAATAGTAGCTACAGTATTCGCATAACTGAAAAACAATTTTTCTGGATGTTTCTGACGATCTAATCGATCTTCAATTAAATGCATTTCATGTTTCAACATCTTTTTTAGACGTTTTTCCGTAACATATCGTCTATCCGTTTCAATACCATAAATAGCATCAGAGAAATCTTTATCATAAGCACTCATTGCTTTTGCAATAGTTCCAGAAGCACCACCAGCTCTAAAGAAATTACGAACAGTTTCTTGTCCTGCTCCAATCTCAGCAAATGTTCCGTAAATATTAGCATTAAGGTTAATTCTTAGCGCTTTACTTTTTGTAGTAGGCACACTACTAATTTTTTGATCTCCCTTTAAGGTAATTGCCATTCTAGTTGTTTTTGTTTACGTAAAACAAATGTACAGAAAATAGCAAGTAGTAGTCAATATTTATCTTACATTTGTGCAAAGGATGAGTCAAAAAAAACAGTTAAAAATAACCTTTTTAGGTACAGCAACTTCAACAGGTGTACCAATGATATCAAGTAAGAACCCGATACGTTACTCCGAAGATAGCAGAGATAAGCGTTTACGTGCATCTGTGGTATTTTCATGGGATGATAATAACTATGTTATCGACTGTGGCCCCGATTTTAGACAACAAATGTTACGCGCCGAAATAGAGTCTATTAATGGGATTCTATTTACTCATGAACATGCTGACCATATTGCTGGTTTTGATGAAATTCGACCTTATTATTATCAGATGGGACCCGTTCCAATTTATGCCGATGAACGTGTGTTAAAAGCTTTAGAGAGAAGGTATGAATATATCTTTACAAAAGAGAATAGATATCCATCTGCTCCTGCGGTGAACTCAACTATTATTTCAGAAAATAGCAGATTAACTTTTGAAGGAGTTGAAGTGGTTCCAATTAAAGTTATGCATGGTAATTTACCAATACTAGGTTATCGATTTGGGGATGTAGCATATTTGACGGATGTGAAATTTATTCCGGAAGAGGAGAAAGAAAAGTTAAAAGGATTAGATATTCTAATTACTACCGCACTTCGAAAAGAGTCTCATAAAACCCACGCTAACCTTGAAGAAGCTTTAGAGTTAGTTTCAGAGTTAAAGCCAAAGAGAGCTTATTTTACGCATATCAGTGAATTATTAGGTTTTCATGCAGATATTGAAAAAGACCTACCGGAGGATGTATTTTTGGCTTATGATGAATTAGAAATTTACAGCGAGGAAAAATAGTGAAGTTGTTTATTACTAAATAAATTTGTTATAGATATTGAATCTTTAACTTCTCGATTTAATAAAAAGTAACGCAACATTTATAGGATTTTATTTATGTGTTGTTTTCCAACTTCTACTAATTGCTGACGGTATTATATTTTCAGAATTGATAATATTTTTTTGTGTATAATTAGTTTTCCAACAGTTTGCACGTCATTGAAAATAAAATGATTCATCATGTAAAAATCGGAACAGAAGATAGGGTAAATTGCTGGTAATGAAATATTTATTAGATAGTAAAGCATAAAATTTTAACAAACAATTAATCAACGATTAAATTGATTATTCTGGTTCTAATAGTTATTTCTTACACAGAGTCGTAAAATTAATATACCTGTAAATCAGAATAAAAAAAGCCACCAGTCAACTGGCGGCACATGCAAATCTCTATTTGTTATCCCATTAGTTATCTTCTAAAGCGAAGTTAATAGGGAAACCATATTTTACTGATACCGTTTCTCCGTTTTCAGTTGCAGGTTTAAATTTAGGTAAGTTTGAAACCACTCGAATCGCTTCATCTTTTAATAATTTTCCTCCTTTTGGTCCTAACGCCTTGATATTAGTTACGTTTCCGGCTTTATCAATTATAAAACGAATCCAAACCTCACCTTGAATTTTATTAACTAAAGCTTCATCTGGGTATTGAAAATATTCTTGAATATGCTTCATCATTTCAGTATTGAAACAATTGAATTGATCTTTAGAGTTATCGCATTCCGGAAATGCAGGAATTTTATCTACTGTGTTAAATTTTTGAGCGCTTCTTACTTCCTCTTTAGAAAGTCGGTTTGTTAATGCAGTTAAATTAGTTTTAAATTTTGATGCTTTAGTAACATTTGAAATACCAGTTCCACTTAAATTGTTCACGTTTGAAACAACTTTTTTATTTCTTCTTTTCAAGAATCTTTTATTCGAAGCTGATATTCTTACTGCAATCTGTCTTGACTTTTTTTTATCTCTTTTACTATCAACTTCTTTAATAGTGCACTTAGTTATACTATTTAAATCTTCAACAACATCACTATCAGTTTCACAAGTTTCTTTTTGCGCAAAAGAAATAGTCGTAAAAGCTATAGCAAGAATGTATAGTAGTTTTTTCATGGGTCTTTTTGTTTACATCTAAATTGTTACTTGAACTCTTTTTATGAAGACAATAATTTAAACCTTCAAAAAAGAATTATTCACAAAAAAACAATAATTTTCTGAGAGTTTTCTAGAAAATCGAATATTGGTAATTTTTTAACATTAATTGGTGATGTTTAAGAGGTTATTCGCGGCATAAAATGGTGTAGTTTTACCATTCGCAATTTTTTCCAGCTCTAACTTTAATAACTCTTGTATTTTAGGATTATCATAAAATCTTTTTTTCAACTGATTATTTATGGTTGTAAATAACCAATGTTTATTTTGATTATCTCGTCTTTTAGCAAAGTTACCAGATTCTTTTGTGATTTTAATATAATCATTAATCATAGCGTAAATATTCTCAATTCCAGTGTTATTTAAGGCGCTTGATATCATTACTTTAGGCTGCCATCCGTTTTCCTTCGGAGGGTATAAATGCAAAGCTCTATTAAATTCTCCTTTTGCTATTTTGGCATTCTTAATATTATCGCCATCGGCTTTATTAATCACGATGGCATCTGCCATTTCAATTATTCCTCTTTTAATTCCTTGAAGTTCATCTCCAGCTCCCGAGAGTTTCAATAATAGAAAGAAATCAACCATTGCATGCACTGCTGTTTCACTTTGTCCTACTCCGACAGTTTCAACAATTATTGTGTCAAAACCAGCCGCTTCACATAGCAATATACTTTCCTTTGTTTTTTGAGCTACGCCTCCTAATGAGGTTCCAGATGGTGAAGGTCGAATAAACGCATTTTTATCAGTAACAAGCTCTTCCATACGAGTTTTGTCACCTAAAATACTTCCTTTATTAACCGAACTACTAGGATCAACTGCTAATACTGCAACTTTCTTTCCTAATCCTGTAAGATATTTACCGAAAGCTTCAATGAATGTGCTTTTCCCCACCCCAGGTACGCCAGTTATTCCAATTCGTATTGATTTATTTGCATAGGGAATGCAAGCGTTTAAAATGGTATTTGCTTTTTCCTGATGTTTAGCATTGGTACTTTCTATTAATGTAATCGCTCTACTTAAAAAAGTAATATCACCTTTTAAAATTTTTTGAATGAAAGTATCAGGAGAAGCTTGTTTTCTTCTACTCAATTTAATTTTATGAGCCGAGGATTTGCTAGTAGTTTCAGGTTGCGAAACTCCTTCTTTTTCTGAAAGATTTGATTTTAAGTCTTTTGTCATTAATTGCGATAGTAAAAATGCTCTTGTAAATTTAAAAAGAAAAAAGTTTAAAAAAATGCAACACCCAGAAAAAACTATCGTCTTTAATACAAGAAATCAATAAATGAGATCAACTAGGCAATTACATCACAAGCTCATTAGAGAATGTAAAAGAAATAATCAAAAGGCACAGTTCCAGCTGTATAAAAATTATGCTCAAGGAATGCTTTTAGTGGCAATCAGATATATGAAAGATATCCAACTAGCTGAAGATGTTATGCAAGATGCTTTTATTAAGGCTTTTAAAAAGATTGAAAGCTACAAGGAAGAAGTATCATTTGGAGCTTGGTTAAAAAGAATTGTTATAAACCAATGCATCGATCAATTAAAGAAGAATAAATTATCAATGGTTTCTATAAATGAAGAAGTAATGAATTTTACGGAAGATGACGGTTGGGAAGTTCATGAAGAAGTTACATCAGAAATGGTAATAGAAGCTATTGGAAAACAAAAAGAAAAGTATCGACTTGTATTGACCTTATATTTAATTGAAGGTTACGATCATAATGAAATATCTCAAATATTGGGAATTACTGAGGTAACCTCAAGAACACATTTAATGAGAGGAAAGAAATTAGTAAAAGAACATTTAAAAATAAAAAGTCATGCCGGAGGATATTAGAAATTTAGCGAAAGATTTCCGACACAAATCTGTTGGTTTATCTGAAAATCATGAAGAAAAATTCTTGAAAAAACTTCAAGAAGAATTACCAAAACGTAAAAAATCATTTACGTGGATATATGCCGCAGCGTCAATTTTATTAATGATTGGTTTAGGAGTGAAGTTTTATCCAACTAATGCAGTAGAACCAACAATAGATAAAGAGAACAATGTTCAGAGTGAGGTAAACCTTGGAGATATTTCTCCAGAAATGCAAAAAATTGAAAATTATTATTTAACAGCTATCAATTACGAGATAGCGAGTTTAGAAGTTACTACAGAAAATAAGGCCTTATTGGATGAGTATTTTGAGGAGATTAGCAAGCTAGATGTTGATTATAAACGTTTAAACCAAAAACTTAAAACGGATGGTGTAAACAATGAAACAATTAACGCTTTAATTACAAATCTTCAGTTACGACTACAATTATTAATCCAATTAAAAGATCAGTTAAATGATCTACAATCAAAAAAGAGTAAAAATGAGAATTTTAGCGCATAAATTATTGTTAGTGTTGATTCTTTTAGTGGTTCAAGTGAGCGCTCAAAAGAAAGATTTTAAAGAGGAGTTTAAAGTAAATTCTGATGTTGTTATCGATATAAACACACGACATGCAGATATTGAAATTGAAACATGGAATAGAGATAAAGTTGTTGTAGAAGCCCACATGATAGTTGATGGAGAAGAGGTTACGGAACAAATGCGTGATAATTTTTATAAGAAATGGGATTTTAACGCAGTTGGAAATAGTTCTAAAGTGAAAGTTAAATCAAGAACAAACTCATTTATAGATGTGAATACTTTTAATTTTGATTCACCTAATTATGAGTTTTATATCGGGGATTTAGAAGATTTCTCACTAGGGAGTTTAGATATTTTAGATTCAATAGATTTTATTACTCCTGATGAAGTAATAATGATTCCGGATGTTGAATTTCAAATGCCACCAATGCCACCTTTACCACCGTTACCTCCTTTACCTAGTGAGTTTGATTTTGAAAAGTATAAAAAGGATAAATCTTATTTGAAAAAATGGAAAGAGGAAAATAAAGAAACAATTGGTAAGAGTGCCGAAGTTTCAGTAGGAAATAGTTCAATTTCTATAAAAAGTGATGATACAGATATTACTATGTTAAAAGAAAAAGAGAAGTATCATAAAGAGATAGAAAAGGCAAAAAAACTTTATGGAAAGGAAAGAGAGAAAGCTAGAAAAGCTTATAAAGAGGCAAGAGAAAAATTAAAAAAGAATCAAAAAGTATTTTATAAAAAACACAAAGAAGAGTACAAAGAAAAAATGAAAAAGTACGTTCAGGAAAGAAAAGAAATTCAGGACTTACTTAAAAAACGAAGCAAATTAAAGGTAAAAAGAGTCATTACAATCAAAGCTCCGAAAAATGCGAAGTTCAATATAGATGTGAAATACGGAGCATTGAGTTTTTCAAAGTAACAAGACAAAAGTTAATTAATACAAAAAACCACCAATTTGGATGGTTTTTTTTTGTTTAAACTTGTTACCTTTACCTTTTTCATAATGTAAAATTTTCAGAATGGAATTATACAAAAAGAACCAACTAAAAATATACAATTCATTATCTAAGTCGAAAGAAGTTTTTACTCCAATAACAGAAGGAAGAGTGGGTATGTATGTTTGTGGTCCTACCGTTTACAGTAACGTGCATCTAGGGAATTTAAGAACATTCATGTCTTTTGACATGATGTATCGTTATCTATTACATTTAGGTTATAAAGTTCGCTACGTACGAAATATAACAGATGCAGGACATTTAGAGAATGATGCCGACGAAGGAGAGGATAAAATTACGAAAAAAGCGCGATTAGAACAGTTAGAACCGATGGAAGTTGTGCAGCGTTATACAGTAGATTTTCATAATGTTTTAAATAGATTAAATTTTTTACCTCCAAGCATAGAACCAACCGCTACAGGTCATTTAATAGAACAAATAGAAATCATAAAAATGATTATAAAAAATGGTTTTGCATATGAAGTAAACGGTTCTGTATATTTTGATGTTCATAAGTACAATGAAAACCATGAATATGGTATTTTAAGTAAAAGAAAGTTAGAGGAATTAATAAATAATACAAGAGAATTGCAAGGGCAGGGTGATAAGAAAAATCCTCAGGATTTTGCCTTGTGGAAAAAGGCTGATGAAAGACACATTATGAAATGGCCATCTCCTTGGAGTGAAGGATTTCCTGGCTGGCATATAGAATGTACAGCAATGAGTACAAAATACTTAGGAGAAAAGTTTGATATTCACGGAGGAGGAATTGATTTGAAATTTCCTCACCATGAAAGTGAAATTGCACAAAATGTGGCGGCTAGAGGTGTTGCTCCTGTAAATTACTGGATACATACTAACATGTTAGAAATGAATGGTCAACGAATGGCTAAATCTACAGGTAATATTATTAATCCAAATGAATTATTATCTGGAGATAATGATAAAATGACTAAAGCGTATTCTCCGAGTGTTGTTCGTTTCTTTATGGCACAATCTTCCTACAGAAGTGTTTTAGATTTAACAGATGCAGGATTATTGGCTAGTGAGAAAGGATACAATAAATTAATGGAAGCGATTAATCTGTTAGATAAAATTACTGTAGGAGAAAAATCCGATTTTGATGTTTTAACATGGAAGCAAAAATGTTATGACGCAATGAATGATGATTTCAATAGTCCAATTTTAATTGCAACTATTTTTGATGTAGTAAAGTTTATCAATCAGGTTAAAGATGATAAAGCTACAGTAACTAAAGAAGATTTAGAATTGATTACAGAAACATTAAACGCTTTTGTTTTTGATGTTTTAGGATTGTTAGAGGATAAAAAAGAACAAAGTTCTGATAAATTGGGAGGTGTTGTTTCCTTATTGATTAAATTAAGAAAAGAAGCTAGAGATAATAAAGATTGGGCACTATCAGATCAGATTCGTGACGAGCTTGAAGCTCTAGGAATACAATTAAAAGATGGCAGGGAAGGAACAACTTTTTCGATAAATTAAAATGATAAAAAAGATTTTAATTTTTCCGTTTGTTCTATTGATTCGTTTTTATCAAACGGCTATTTCTCCTTTTACACCTGCAACTTGTAGATATAGTCCAACATGTTCGGCTTATTCACTGGAAGCCTTGAAGAAGCATGGATTATTTTATGGAGGTAAACTAGCAATTAAAAGAATTTTTAGTTGTCATCCCTGGGGAGGAAGTGGATATGATCCGGTTCCAGAAAAAAAACAAAAAACTAAATAAATATATTACATGAATTACTTAGCAATTACATGGGATTGGGATCCTGAAATATTTAATATCGGCGGTTTTAGTGTTCGCTGGTATAGTTTAATGTTTATCATTGCTTTTGTACTTGGATTACAATTAATGAAGAAAATTTTCACTGAGGATAACATTTCTCACGAAAAAATGGATCCATTATTCATGTATACATTCATTTCTATGCTAATAGGAATGCGTTTAGGAGAAGTTTTCTTTTACAGTTGGGCTGATTATCAGGATAACCTATTACAAATAATTTTACCTTTTAAAAGACAAGAAGGAGCTGAGATGTTATTTGGTTTGATTAAGGGTTATAAGTTTACTGGTATCTCTGGATTTGCAAGTCATGGAGCTGCAATTGCTATTCCGATTGCATTATATTTTTACGCAAAAAAGCATTTACAAAAATCATGGTTATTCATTTTAGATAGAATGGGAATTATGGTTGCCTTAGCTGGTTTTTTTATCAGAATGGGAAATTTTTTTAATTCTGAAATTTACGGAAAACAAACAGGTTCTAGTTTTGGTGTGATTTTTAAAAGAGCAGGAGAGAAGTTACCTTGTCATCCTACTCAAATATATGAAGCATTTAGTTACTTAATCTTATTTTTTATTCTTTGGCGACTGTATTGGAAAACAGATAAAAAGAAAAAAGAAGGATATTTATTCGGAGTATTTATGATTGCTTTATGGTCGTTACGATTTGTAATTGAGTTTATCAAACAGCCACAAGTGGAAGAAAGAAGCCAATGGGCTTTAAACACTGGACAATGGTTAAGTATTCCTTTAATTTTAATCGGAGTATGGTTAATGTTTAGGAAAACCTCAGAGAAAGCTTAGATCATATATTTTATAATAGAATAGGAGTAACAATTGTGTTACTCCTTTTTTTATTTCTGATTTCGTAATCGATTTAATAGTTCTGTTAGAATCTCATCCTTTTCGTCTAAAAGAAAATCTTTGATAAATATATCTGGGATAACTCCTTCTTCTTTGGTACTTCCATTTACACGTATCATTTTACCTTTTGAAATTTGTACTAGGATCTTAGTATTGGGAAGTTTAAAGTAGAAGACTGAAGCAATTAATGATGGATATTCTGCTGTTTCTTCACCAACAATAGTTCCAAGTTTGTAATCTTGAATTTGTGCTGCGGTAACAGTAGCTTGTGAATGAGATTGTCTGTTAACTAACGTGTAAACTTCACCAGTAAATCTTTTTTCTTTTGGTTGAGGTTGAGTTTTAATAAAATCATAGTCAAAACGTTCGCCATCTGTATGACTAAAAATCGATTTCCAATACTTGCTATTTGAGTTTTTGTTTTGTTTACCACTTTCTTTAAGAAGTTTACTAGTTCTAAGTTGAAATGAGCTATTCCAAGTAAAAGGAGTGTTTGCAATAAATGAAAGCATAAAATCGCTGTAATCATTATCTCCTCCAGCGTTATTTCTTAAATCAATAATTAATTTTTGAGACTTACGAATCTTTATTTTTTCAAATGATGATTTGATAAAGTTTTTGAATTTATGTAAATCTCCACCGAAACTTCCTGGATCTAAATATGCAATATCATCATAGAATTTCAAATTCATAGTTGAATTCAAAACTTCTGATCTTCTGTCTTCATATTCATCCATCACTTTCACGGCCGCTACTTGATAGGTTTTGTTGCCAGCTAAGTTTTTAATTTGAACTTCAAAGTGGTTAATTTGACCATACAACTGCCAATAGTATCTTGGGAAACTATACATTTCAATCTTAACGTTTTTCATCATGTCACGCTCTCCAGATATTTGAGCATACATATCTTTAAAAATAGAATTGATTGGTTTGTTGTTTATGCTCAAAACTTCATCTCCGGGTTTTAAGTGTTTATTGTTAGACCAGTTTTTTCTAACTAAAGCTCTGTTGTTTTCAATTGCTATCTCTATTGGAAAAATAGTAGCGTCATTAGAAGAAGCATATTTCATGTATTCCGATCCGGGGAAATCAATGCTTGTATGTCCGTTGTTTACAATTACAGGTAATTGCTGCAAAACCTTAGTTGCTTCTAATAAAGAATAAGAGTCTTTATTTATTTTGTTTTTTATCTCTAGATAACCCTTTTCAAAAGTATCTTCTGAAACAGATTCATAGATGTTAAATTGAGCTTCAATAAGTGCTTTTTTTAAATGAGAAAGATCTTTAAAAACTTGTTCTTTTGAGAATGTTGTTTGTCCGTTTATGAATCCGGATAAAAACATGATTAAGATAAAATTGATTTTTATTTTCATTGATGTTTTATAATTTTCATCACAAAATTACAAGTGTGATCTATGTCAGTCGTCCATCTGCTTCTATTTGGACTAGTTTTTTAATTCTTTAATATATTGACTGGGAGTTTTTTGTGTGTTTTTCTTGAAGACACTATTAAAAGTGGACTTCGAGTTGAAGCCACAATCGTATGCTAAACCTAAAATTGAATATGAATTTAAATCAACCGATTGTGTCTTTTCCTTAAACTCTTGTATCCGGTAGGAATTGATTAGATCATAGAAGTTTTTCTCGCAGTTCTGATTTATTTTTAATGAAAGAGTTTTTGGTTTCATTTCTAAAAGTTCTGCAAGTTTTTGAAGATTTAGATCTGATTGTAAATAAGGTTTTTCATGAAGCATTAAGGCGTTTAACTTCTCCAGAAAATTCCCATCTTTCGGTGGAGTGGGAGTTTCCTTTTCTGAATGACTATTCTCAAAAGGAACTAGTTTAGAAGTTGATTTTATCAAAAAACCTTTAAAACCAATCCAAGTACAAGTTATAGCAAGAATAGCAAAGTTTGGTAAAAAGTAATATTCCCTTAAGTTTCTGTCAAAAGCAAATCGATCTATTTCTGTAAGAATATTCCATAAAATTGGATAGAACCCAAAAATTAAAATAGGAACTTTCAGCCATTTGTACGATTTGTCTTCAATTTTAGAAAAGTATTGTTTTAATTTCATTTCATGATTATACAATACTCGAAATGATATTATACTATAGATTAAGGTTGATAATACTCCAATCCATTGTTGTGTTAAGTATACGTACGTGATATTTGGCATCGGATTTATATATAACCCATCTGCTCCGTCTCTGTAAAAAGATGTTCTGTAAAAAATAAATTCAAGAATTATTGGAATGAAATGTACAAAATCCTCCTTTTTAAATCGAAAACTAGGTTGTGTTATACTTTTTGTGTAATAATAAAGTGCAGGCCCCAATCCATATAATAATTCAAGCTGGATATATCTAAATATATAAAGTTTTCCATAATCTTTTAGAACATTGACTAAAACGATGTTTACCGCCATAATTGCATAAAAAATGAGTAGCATAGCTAAAAATTTATTTGCTAGGATCTTTGGTTGTTTTTGTAATATAAGAATACTTAAAATGATTGCTTGGATGGCAAAAACACAAATGATAGTAAATAAAATTGAGTTTGACGTAATCATTTTAGATAAAGGAAAAGTAGATTTTTAACTTTTAGAATCTAAAGTAGCCAATTCGCATGAATTAACTAATCTGTGTATAAAAAAAGGAGTACTATTTAGTAGCTCCTTTTTATTCTATGAATTTATTTTTGGCTTCTTAATAACTATCAAACAAACTTGTAACTTTAAGTTTATCTTTAAAAATATCAAGTGATTTTAAGTTTCCTTTTTTTATAGAAATTACTTTTTCTGAGTTTGGTAGCATGTTAAAATAATTGTCGGAAAAATTTAAATCGAAGTTTCCACTTGCAAAAACACCAATGGCTAAATTTTTAGTTGATAGTTTTACGAAATATTCATCTTCATTTTCACTAACATTAAAGGTGATATTAGGTTGAGGTAGTTTTAGGTCTTTAAAAGGAACAAGAAAATGTTGTTTTGTGTCAAGAATAGAGTTGTTCATACTTAATGAAGTATTTAAGAAAACCTCATTCTTATTTTCTGTAATATCAGATATTTTACTTTTTTCTATTTCGAAATAACTACCAGAAGAGTTTGCAATAACTTTAATATTTCTATTCCATGATTTTAGTTTATTACCTTTAAAATCTAATAAATCAATTGTAAGTCTAGCATTGAAATTAGAAAGTGAATCTGTTGCAATAAATACTTTTATTTTATCTTTTTTATCATTATAACTAACAATTGTTTTCTTGAAAGATTCTTTAACTCCATAATGTAAAGCTTTCCATTTTCCATAATAGTCTATGCTCGACCAAGACGCAACAGGCCAACAATCATTAATTTGCCAATATAAAGATCCCATGCAGCGATATCTATTTTTTCGATGCGCTTGAATTCCAGTTGTAATTCCGTAGGCTTGTAACAAATGGCTTACATATAGGAAGCTTTCAAAATCTTTAGGTTCTTTATAATGACGCAACATGTATTCTTTTATGGTACCATTTCCTATACTTGAACGTTGATGCGACTTCATAACTTCAGAAAAAATATCACGATCTTCGGGTAATGTATATTTATTTACTGTTGCTAACTCTGGAAAAGATTGAAATCCGAATTCAGACATGAAACGTGGAATTTTCATGTTGTAATTATCGAAAGGTTCTTTTCCCCACCAAACACCCCAATAATGAGCATCTCCATCTGTATGCGATTCAGGTACACCTAATTCACTACTTGGAGAAGATGCCCAATATTTTCTATCAGCATCATATTGTTCAACAACTTCAGGAAGAACTTTGTGAAAAATGTCAACATAAGACTGCCAGGTTGTGTTAGCAGCTTTTTCAGATTGTTCTTTAGTAACTTTTTGCTTCCATCCCCATCTTTCCCAAGCAGACAATACTTCATTGTTTCCACACCATAATGCAATCGATGAATGATTTCTTAATCTTTTTACATTATCAATAGCTTCTTGTTTTACATTTTCAAGAAACTTTTTATCACCAGGATACATGGCACAGGCAAACATGAAGTCTTGCCAAATCAATAATCCCATTTCGTCACACAAATCGTAGAATTTTTTATTTTCGTAAAATCCACCACCCCAGACTCGAATCATATTCATATTAGCTTCTTTGGCTGAATTTAAAATATGATAGTAGTTAGAATCTTTTACCCGGGTTAAGAATAAATCTTGTGGAATGTAATTCGCGCCTTTCATAAAAGTAGGTACTCCATTTACTTTAAAATAAAATGAAGTTCCAATCGAATCTTTTTCTCTTAATAATTCAATTGTTCTTAGTCCTATTCGGTTACTTTTTTCATCGTAATGATTTTTATGACTGACTTTTACATTGATGTCATATAAATGTTGTTTTCCCATTCCATTTGGCCACCATAGTTTCGGACTCTTAATTGTGAATGGTATGGTAATCTTATTTTTTCCGAATTTTAATTGATATTCTTTTGAAACAACTAAGGTATCGTTGATACTAATTTCAATTGTGCTTTTTTTAAATTCTTTTGTACTTCTAATTTCAATTTCCGTGGAAAGTTGTGCGGCATCTTTGAGTACTTTTTGACGAATAAAGACATCTTCAATTTTAAAGTTATCCCAGCTTTTTAAAATTACAGGACGCCAAATTCCTGATGTAACTAATCTTGGTCCCCAATCCCAACCAAAGTGATAACCAGCCTTTCTTGAAAATACACTTACTTTCTTATTTTCTTTAACCTTTCCAATTTTAGCTAAATCATTATCTGAAACTTCAATTTCATAATCAATTGAATCGAATTTTTCTATCCCTTTTTTAATAGGAGATTCTAATATTACTTTTATTTCATTTTTTCCAATTTTTATATGCTTTTTTATGTCTATTTGATAACGTCTAAACATGTTATCTGTAGAAATAATTTCGGTATTGTTGATGTAAATTTTACTGTAGGTATCGATGCCTTGAAATTCAATTTCTAGTTGTTCTTTGTAAAAAGTGTCTTGCGAAATGTTGAAAGTTGTTTTATATATCCAATCCTCTTTGTCTATCCATTGAACCTTATGTTCGTTAAGTCTATAAAATGGGTTTTCAATAACATTATGTTTCAGTAAATCGGTATGAACAGTCCCTGGTATTTCAGCTGTTCTCCAAATGGTATCGTTTGATTTTTTGAATGTCCAATTTTCCGTTATTTCTAATTCTTTAACAACTGACTTTTTACATCCTATAATGGAGAATAATAAAATAATAAAAACAATTTTAGATTGATTCATTGATTGAACTTGTTTGCTGTTGAGTAAGATAATCAAGATACTAAATTAAGTTGAAGACAACTTTTACTATGGTTACATAATTTTAAAGAAAAATAAATTAGTTACAATATAAAGAAAACCTTATTTGATTAGAATAGGGTTTTGAGTTTTGTGATGAAGTAATTTTTAATTTAAAACTTCATTCGAAGTTTTAAATTAAGAACTCTTCCTGTCATAAAATTTGGTATTGCAAATTGTTGTTTGCTATACACATCTCTAACCCAAGTATTGGTAATAGAGTTTCTAATGTCAAAAATATTGAATAGTTCTAGTCCTGCAGAAAGTTCTTCGAAATGACTTAAGAATCCGTTAGATACTTTTTTATTATTATCAACGAAAATGTACGAAACACCGATATCAGCTCTTCTATAATCACCTAAACGATTTTGGAATGCATAAACATCCGCATAAGCAGGTGCTCCTCCGGGAACGCCCGTATTATAAACTAAGTTCAAATAAGCCTTTAAATCAGGTAAATTTGGAACATAATCTTGAAATAGAATTCCTAATTTGATTCTTTGATCTGTTGGTCGAGCTATGTAACCTCGGTTATCTATATTTTCTTCTGTTTTTAAATATCCAAAACTCACCCAGCTGTCGCTTCCAGGAACAAATTCACCATTCAATCTAACGTCTAATCCATATGCATAGGCTTCTGTTATATTATCTGCTCGATAACGAATTCGAACATTATCAATTGAATAGGCGTTTACATCGCTTAAGTTTTTATAGTATAATTCTGTCGTTAACTTAAACGGACGGTTCCACATCGTAAAACTATAATCGTTTCCAGTAACAATATGAATTGACTTTTGTGCTTTTACATCAGCTGAGATTTGACCATCAAAACCTCTAAGCTCCCTATAAAAAGGTGGTTGAGAATAAAATCCTCCTGATATCCTAAAAAGCATATCACTCTTCCAGTCTGGTTTAATCGCAAATTGTGCTCTAGGGCTAACTATAAATTGACCTTTAGAGTCGGAACCAATAGGAGAAACTTTCCAATATTGTGATCTAATTCCTGCGTTAAACCATACATCATGATTATTCCAAGTGGTTTTTCTACTGAATTGTAGAAACCCAGAAAATCTATCAATATCTACATTGTTTTCAGCTCTAACATTTTGAAATGGTTCAATTGGACCAGTAAAAGGATTGTAGGGTTGGTCATTTCCGATGTTATGATGTGGTGGACGAACGGAGAAACCGACGCTGTCAATAATTTCCCATTCTCGTATACGATCTTTAATATTTTCTTTCTGATACTTTACACCAGCTCTCCATTCATTATTTCCGTCTTTTAAAGTAGCCCGTAATTGCGCATTCACGATTAAAGCATCTAAGTCATTTCTAGCATGATTTAACTGAGAACCTATACCTTGTGCAAATTCAACATCCCCAAAATTATCAGAACCTAAATTGGTGTTTACTTGTCCTATGTTATATTGAGCAGCAATGTCAAAATATTCTTCCTCTTGAGTATTAAAAGAAGAGATAATTCCTGTTAATTCTAAATTATCATTTAGTTTATAATCCATAGAAACAGCTCCAAATAATGTTTGAAATCTATCCGATTCTTGTCCTTGATAAAAAACAATTAATTCTAATGGATTTGCGATTGTTCCAAAACGAGTTCTTCTTGATAATGGCTTGTATTCATAATTATTCAAAGAGAAGTTTCCAAGAAAGTTAATGTCGACTTTTGATGAAATGTTATAGGATAAGAAGGTTTGAATATCTGTAAAACTAGGTCTAAAGTTTACTTCAGTTTGTTTATCGTTAACGAATAAACTGTTATCTCGATACCTAACACCTAAAATAGCACTTAATTTATCATTGAATAAAAGCCCTTCGGTTGTAATACTTGCTCCTAGAAAACTCAAATCAACTTGAGTACTTGTTTTTGTTGGTTTTCTATAAGTGATATCTAAAACAGAAGATAACTTATCTCCATATTTGGCTTGAAATCCTCCTGCAGAGAAATCAATATTTTGAATCATATGTGAATTGATAAAGCTCAATCCTTCTTGTTGGCCTGATCTTATTAAAAACGGACGATAAACTTCAATTCCATTTACATAAACCAAATTTTCATCAAAATTTCCTCCACGCACATTATATTGAGTACTTAATTCATTATTATTACTAACTCCAGGTAGTGTCATTAAAACTGCCTCAACTCCTGTATTTGGACCAACAATTGTTTCTACTTTCTTAGTGTTTATTTTTGTGATTCCTTGTGCTTCTTTCTTTCGATTCTTCACAATAATTTCTTCTAATTCTTCCGTTTTAATAGAAAGAGTTGGAGAGAAGTCGATTGTTCTAGCTCCACGAGTAGTGAATTTTTTTATTAATGTTGAATAGGACACATGTGAAAATGTTACACTAACTGTTTTACGTATTGGAATTTGAAAGGAATAAATTCCGTTTGAGTCGGTAGTTGTTCCTTTTCCAAGATAGCTAATTGCTACACCTTCAATAGGATCTTTAAACTTGTTAACGATTTTCCCTTTAATGGTGGACATTTTCTGAGCGAAAATTAAAGAAGGGAGTAAAAGAAGAAATAAAAGTTTTTTCAAAATGATTTATTGTTTACGATAAAACGTCGTAGTAATGGTTTGAGTATTTCCAACTTTGTCAGAAACTACAAGTTTAAAGATATGTTTGCTACCAACCAATTTTTTATCAGAAAAATCGTAAGTTAAAATTCCTTTTTTGTGATTGTATTCCATTAAAACCCAGTCATTATCAATAGTTGCGCGGTATTCATTTATTCCTGAGCCTTTATCAGATATTTTTACCTGTAAAGTAGAGTTTTTGCTTAACCATCGATCCTTTTCAAAGTTTAAAAGTTTTATTTCAGGAGCTTTGTAATCAAAAAGAAGTTTATAATTTCCTAAAGTTTTTTGATTTGTAAAAACTTTGTTGTCTCGCCTTTTAGTGGCTACATGGTAAGGATATTTATCTTTCGTTACGTTTGCAATATATACCTGCCGTTTTTGTACTTCTGATAGATGACTTGTATTAAAAGTTAGTGTAAACTTTTTGTCTAGAGGTATAATAGGTTTATGTAGTTTTACGATACTATCTGTTACAGAAAAATCAATGAAGCAATCGTGGTAAAAGGTATTTTTTGGAAAAGCAACAGAAATATTTTCCGAGACATATTTGTGGAAATTGTTAGCTATAATTTTATAATTAGTAGTGTCTTTTTTAGAAGACATGGCATTCGAAGGAACTCCTTTTATTGGAATCCTTAGTGCAGTGGCATTTCCATTATAGTCTTTAGCTATAATTTCAATATTGTAATTTTCATATGCATTAATGTAAATTTCCCCATTATTTATAAGGTCTTTGTATATAGTTAATTTGTTGTTTTTAACTTTATGTGTTTTCTGATAACGTTTTTTGTATTTATTATAATGGGCGTAATCGATTAGAAGATTAATATACTTGCTTTCAGAGAATGAAAAAGTTTCCACATTATGATAGTACACTCTGTTTCCGTTCATATTCATTTCCAAGCTATAAATCCCGTTTTTATTCATTGCCGCATTTTGATGATCATAAACGTAAATACCTAATCCAATAGATCCGTTTGCAAAAATCCGTTCTGAGATATAATTACCATTCTCTAATTTCTTTATTGGAATAGTGCTGTCGTTATTTGAGTTATTAATTGTGGAAGTACTGTCAAGAGCGAATAGTTTTAATCCTTTTATAACAGGTTTTTTAGTGTCTTCTACTTTTAATCCAAAAAGCATTGGATTTATAATGTTTTCAGTTTTTGTATCTCTGATCTCGTAATGTAAGTGAGGTCCACCTGAACTTCCTGTATCACCAGAATATGCAATAATTTCTCCTTTTTTAATTACAAACTGTTTTGGTTTCGGAAATAGATTTCCAATAATATTTTTCTCTCTTTTATATTGAGTTGCCTTAACAAACTCTTGAATTTTAGGAGCAAATTTCTGCAAATGTGCATACACTGTAGTATATCCGTTTGGGTGCTCAATATACAATGCTTTTCCATAGCCGTATTGTCTAACTTTAATTCTAGAAACAAAACCATCAGCAGTTGCTTTTATCGGAATTCCTTCCTTTTGCTGAGTTTTTAAGTCGATACCTGAATGAAAATGATTATTTCTCAATTCGCCAAATGTACCAGCAACAACTACAGGAATATCCATTGGATTGCTAAAATAGTTTTGTGGATAATCCTTTTTTTGTCCGAATAAAACAAATGAAAATACCAATAAAAATAGAAAAAAGTAATATTTCAAAGCGATACAATTTATAAACGAAATTACTAAAATTATGATAAAGTTTTATGTGTTTGAAATTCAGAATTTTAAGAAAAAAGTGTTTAAGAGTTGCGTTTGTTAAAAGAGATTATTAGTTTTGTATTAAATGGTTTTATCTCAATAATTAATGAGTGACACTTTAGAAGCTATTCATTTACTGGAACTTAAGTTGAAAGATATATTAAATAAATATGAGTTCCTTCGAAAAGAAAACGAGATTTTGCTTCAACAAAATAGTGATTTGCAGGTTTTATTGAATGAGAAAGAGCAAGATTTGGTTCATCAAAGCAAACGGTTTGATATATTGAAAGTAGCTAAAACCATTGAAGGCAGTAATGAATATTCGAGAAATACAAAACTCAAAATAAATGCTTTAATTCGAGAGATTGATAAGTGTATTACCCTCTTGAATGCGTAAGAAGTTCTTTAAAAAATGGAAAATTTAAAAGTTAATGTCGTCATTGCTGGAAGAACTTATCCTTTGATTGTGAAAGATGCAACAGAAGAGGAAGGGATGAGAAAAGCAGCAAAACAAATTAATAATTTAATTTTGAATTTTGAAGAAAATTATGCGGTGGCAGATAAACAAGATGTTTTAGCGATGTGTGCCTTGCAGTTCGCATCTAAGTTAGAAATGATTTCATTGAAAACATCTGAAGAAGCTATTGAAGTTTTAAATAAACTAAATGAACTAACAGAAGAGTTAGATAATCATTTAAAATAAGTTCATTATATAACAGTTAACATACTGCCTATATTAGTACAAAGTTTAATAAACTCAACACTATTCAATTAAAAAGAATGAGTCTTGGTTAGTAAAGCAAGCCGTTTAGTCGGATCCTTGATCAGCCAGTTAGTTCTAAACCTGTTTTTCAGGAGTTTATAAAACACTACTAATATGGGCTTTTTTTATTTATAAGGATAGATTATTCAATTATGGAAGGATTATTATTACCAATATTGGTAGGTGTCATAGGTGTTGTAGTAGGATTTGTTATCGCAAAAATGCTCGAGAAAACTAAGGCTAACAAGCTGCTTAAAGAAACAAATAAGGAAGCTAAGAGCATGATTAAAGAGGCGAAGTTAGAGGCTGAGGCAATCAAAAAAGACAAGATATTACAAGCGAAAGAAAAGTTTATTGAATTAAAAGCAGAACATGAGAAAGTAATTCTAACGAGAGAGAAAAAAATGTCTGATGTTGAAAAGAGGATAAGGGATAAAGAATCACGTGTTTCTTCGGAGCTAGATAAAAATAAAAAACTTTCTCAATCGTTAGAAAAAAAGACTTCAGATTTAGATTATAAACTTAATTTTTTAGAGAAAAGAGAGTCAGAGGTTGATAAGCTTCACAAAAGACATGTTGATATGCTAGAACAGATTTCTGGTTTTTCTGCCGATGAAGCAAAAACAGAACTAGTAGCATCTTTAAAAGAGGAAGCGAAAGCTGATGCCATGAGTTTTATCCAAGAAACTTTAGAAGAAGCTAAAATGACTGCACAACAAGAAGCTAGAAAAGTTGTTTTAAATACTATTCAAAGAGTTGGAGTAGAGCAGGCAATCGAAAACTGTGTATCAGTATTCAATTTAGAGTCTGACGATGTGAAAGGTCGAATTATCGGACGTGAAGGTCGTAATATACGTGCTTTAGAAGCAGCGACAGGAGTTGAAATTATAGTTGACGATACGCCAGAAGCAATTATTCTTTCTTGTTTTGATCCTGTTCGTCGTGAGATAGCAAGGTTGTCCATGCATAAGTTAGTTACCGATGGTAGAATACACCCAGCTAGAATTGAAGAAATTGTTAGGAAGACCGAAAAACAAATTAATCAAGAGATTATTGAAGTAGGTAAACGTACTGTTATTGAATTAGGAATTCATGGATTACATCCAGAACTAATTAAAACTGTTGGAAGAATGAAGTATCGTTCTTCATACGGACAAAATTTATTACAGCACTCAAGAGAAGTTGCTAACTTATGTGGTTTAATGGCAGCTGAGATGGGATTAAATGCTAAAGCTGCTAAAAGAGCAGGTTTATTGCACGATATAGGTAAGGTTCCAGAGACAGAGAGTGAACTGCCACACGCATTATTAGGAATGCAATGGGCCGAGAAATATGGAGAAAAACCTGATGTTTGTAATGCAATTGGAGCTCACCACGATGAAATTGAAATGAAGAGTTTACTAGCTCCTATAGTTCAGGTTTGTGATGCGATTTCAGGAGCAAGACCTGGGGCAAGAAGACAGGTTCTAGATAGTTATATTCAGCGTTTAAAAGATTTAGAAGATATTGCTTTTGGTTTTACAGGAGTTCAGAAAGCTTATGCAATACAGGCGGGTAGAGAATTACGTGTAATGGTTGAAAGTACAAAGGTAAATGATGAAAGAGCAGCTGAATTATCATTTAATATTTCTCAAAAAATACAAAATGATATGACGTATCCTGGACAGGTCAAGGTTACTGTAATTAGAGAAACGAGAGCTGTAAATGTTGCAAAGTAGCAGCAATTATAATTTAAGAATATTTTAAAGCACAAGTTTAAAACTTGTGCTTTTTATTTTTTAGTTTCGTCGCTTAACTCAAAAATTGTTTACAAATGAAAAACTTATTTTCAATTTTATTACTATTTGTTTTACTTATTAGTTTTAATTCATTTTCTCAGTCTTCTGAATATGGAGTTACGGCTGGTTATAATAACTTTATTGCTTCAGTTAATTTTGATAATCAGATTGGAGAAAGTTCTGATGGTGCTTCAGGTTATTATATTGGTTTATTCGGAGATTTTAAAATTAGTGATAAATTTTCTTTTATACCTGAAGTCCAATTCAATCAGGTTTTTAATAATGGTGAGAATGGAGAAATCTTAATATTACCATTAAAATTTGAATATACTATAGTTGATAAATTCAACGTAAATGCAGGACCTGTATTAGATTACTATTTAAGTGAAAAAGATGAAAATATCACAGATTTTGGATTAGGTTTAGGGCTTGGTGGATCTTATGATTTAACCGACAAATTATCTATTACGACAATGTACTCAATTGGCTTAATAAATCGAACTCCTGATTTAAAAGTTGATTTTGGATTTACAGAAATTTTCGATGTCAATACAAAATTTGACTTTTTTCAAGTAGGATTGGCATATAAGTTAAAATAATATTATTGGACTTAAAAAAACACCAATTTATTGGTGTTTTTTTTAGTCTATTTAAATTATCTTCTTCTAGATCTTCTTGAATCTCTTCCTTTGGAATTTTCTTTCTTTGGGAAGGGTTTCTTTTTGTTGTTTCTAGTTCTACCGAAACCTTTAGATGGATGATCATCATTTCTTCTGCTTCTTCCGCTTCCTCCGCGTCTTCTTCCGCCACCGCCTTTTCGCTCGGTTTTTGTAATTTCAATATTTACTTTTCTTCCATTGAATTCAGGAGAATTTGCTGAGAAGGCATCTAATGTATCACTTTCAAAGTTTTTATCGATTTCAAAGAAAGAAAATGTGTCAAGAATATCAATCGCACCGATTTCAGCTTTATTGTTGATTCCTTGTTCGTTAATTAAACCCATTAATTTTGCAGGATTTAATCTGTCTTTTCTTCCTAAATTGATAAAGAAACGAGTCATATCTTCGCTTGCCATGCGTCCATTTCTCCCACGACCACGTTCTCCACGATCATTTGAAATCATATTATTTAAATCCGGTGCATTCTCATAATATGATAAGAAAGAGTTGAATTCAAGTGAAACAAATTTTTGAATTAATTCTTCTCTAGAGAAATCTTTTAATTTATCATATATGTTTGGTAGGTATGTGTCAATTTCTGAAGTATTTACTTCTGAATTTTCAATTTTATCAATTAAATGGAATAATTGTTTTTCACAAATCTCTTTTCCGGTAGGAATTGAAGTTTCAATGAATTTCTTCTTTAAAATTCGTTCAATTGGATTTAATTTTCCTCGTTCTTTTCTATTGACTAAAACTACTGAAATACCTTTATTTCCGGCTCTACCAGTTCTACCACTACGGTGATTATAATTCTCTATTTGATCTGGAAGTTTGTGATTGATAACATGTGTAAGATTGTCAACGTCTAAACCTCTTGCAGCAACATCTGTAGCTACTAACATTTGAATATTCTTTTTTCTGAATTTATCCATGACACTATCACGTTGAGCTTGTGATAAATCTCCATGAAGTGAATCAGCATTATAACCATCTTGGATTAACTTATCTGCTACCTCTTGCGTCTCTCTTCGAGTTCTACAGAAAACAATGGCATAAATATCAGGGTTAATATCTGCGATTCGTTTTAATGCTGGATAACGACTTCTTTCACTAACTAAATAGTACTGGTGAGTTACATTATCAGAACCTTGATTTTTTTGTCCAGAAGTAATTTCAACTGGATTATCCATATAATTTTTAGCTATGGCTTCAACTTCTCTAGGAAAAGTAGCCGAAAAAAGTAACGTTTGCTTAGTTTCAGGTGTTGCTTCAAGGACTTTATCAAGTTCGTCTTTGAATCCCATATTAAGCATTTCATCAGCTTCATCTAATACGAGCCATTTTACATTTCCAAGCTTTAAAGCCCGTCTGCGAATTAAATCAACAGTTCTACCCGGAGTTCCAACAACGATTTGTGCTCCCTTTTTTAACTGTTTAATTTGTTGCTCAATATTAGCACCACCATAAACAGTAACCACTTTTAAATCTGGAAGATATTTAGAAAAGTCCTCAATATTTTTACCGATTTGAACAGCAAGTTCTCGAGTAGGAGAAAGGATAATTGCTTGTGATGTTTTGTCTTTATCATCAGCTAATTCAACAATTGGTAAACTGAAAGCTGCAGTTTTCCCTGTTCCAGTTTGAGCAAAAGCTTTTAAATCTTCTGAGGACGATAAAATTTGTGGAATAGCTTTTTCTTGAATAACGGTAGGAGATTCATAACCTAAATCTACCAACGCCTTATTAATAGGTTCTTTTAAACCTAAATCTGCGAATTTTGACATATTGTGAATTTAAACGAATTCACAGATGCCCTATCCGCGAATTCTAAATATTATTTTGTTTTAGGACGGTGCAAAAGTAATGAATTTAAAATAAACTTATTTAGAGGTAGTTACTGTAATTCAGTTATTTGTTTTTCAATCCTTTTCGAGGACAAAGCACAGAATCCGTTTTTTACAATTCCATTGTTATTAACTAAGACCATTCTAGGATATTTACTGGTTAAAAATTTATGAGCGTCACTTTCTTTGTGAAGATAATACTGATGTTTGATATTTAAATCATTAATGTACTCATTTTTATCCTCATTTATGTTAATCACTAAGAAATTCACATTTGGATGCTTGTTAATTAAGTAATTCATTCTAGAAGCCACCCATTTATCGGAAGAGTAATCCTTGTTCCTAAAGTAAATAACTGTACTATTACTTTTTATTATGTCACGAATTTTTTCCATTGAACCTTGGGGGGTATACAATCTAAAATTCGGAATAAGTCTATTTTTTGGAACATGTTTAACATCTGTTAATAAACATGCAATCTCCTCTTTATCTGAATCGTTAGATGAGAATTTAGAAAAAGCTTCATAAGCCTTTTTATTTAAGCTACAGCTTTTTTTCGTATAAAAATGACGTAGGATTGTTTCTTTTAATAATCTATTTTTAAGCTCTTGAGAATCTATTTTTTTATTAACAGTTTCTAAAACAGCAACAGTGAATTCATCACTATCATCTTTTAAATTCTTTTCATAAACGTCGTAATAAATGTTATTATAAACGTATTTTCTATAAGGAGAGAAAAACATTAAGGAGTCTATATTAATGTCCAATTCTTTTCTGTGAGAAACAAACTTAGTTTCATCAAATTGTATTGGTTTACTTTTTAGTCTATTGTTAATAATGTATGTCTCTAATTTTGTGTAAAGAGGATAATATAAAACAATGTTTAAAACATCGAAAAACCTTTCTGAAGTTTCGGGATAGTTCGTTTTAAACTTACTTATGTAATCTTTCTTTAAAGATTTTAATGAATCTACCTTACTTAAGAAACGCTCGGATTCAAATCCATAATATTTATAAAAATCTTTATCCTGTTTCTCATTAATCAAGAAGTTTTCAATTAAAGCATTATTTTTTTCAGCGTTACTTCCACTAAAAACTAACGACTCATCAAAGTCCCACGTATTTAATCTCAATAGCAAGCTGTCTTGCGGCTCAAGGAATACATACTGAAACTCCGCACCGTGTTTGAAAAGGTATAAACCAGTTTGAATGTCTTTAAAAACTCCATTAAATGTATTATCAGGATTTAACTTAACTGAATCTATAACTTCTTCATAATGATTATGTAAGGTGATATAGTCAGCTTTCGGGTTGATGATTTTTCCTCCTAAATATGTGTGGTTCTCTTTCTTATTGTTAGTACAACTAACTATAACTATTGATAAAAGGGGAATTAAATATTTAATCATTCTCTTCAAACCGGGCATATGTTAACGCTCAAAAATAGAAATATAGCTCAAATTGAGATGTTAATTCAGTGTTAATATTCTAATAAATAAGAGTTTTTATGATAATATTTATTCTACTTAAATGCCGTAAAAGGATGGAGATTTTATACTTTTGCATGAAATTTTAAAAAATTGACAAATGTTAACAGTTTCTAATTTATCAGTTCAGTTTGGTAAAAGAGTATTGTTCGATGAAGTAAATACCAAGTTTACTCAGGGAAATTGCTACGGAATTATCGGTGCAAATGGAGCAGGAAAATCTACCTTTTTAAAAATATTATCTGGTCAAATAGATCCAACTTCTGGACAAGTTCACTTGGAGCCTGGAAAAAGAATGTCTGTTCTATCACAGGATCACTATGCATTTGATGAGTTTTCGGTTTTGGAAACTGTGGTAATGGGTAATAGAGATTTGTATAGGATAAAGAAAGAGATAGATGCTTTATATGCTGATTATACAGATGAAAATGCAGAGAAGATTGGTGAGTTACAAGTCCAGTTTGAAGAAATGAACGGTTGGAATGCTGATTCTGAAGCAGCGGCAATGTTGTCAAATTTAGGAATTAAAGAGGATTTCCATTATTCTTTAGTTAAGGATTTGGATGGTAAGCAAAAAGTAAGAGTTTTATTAGCTCAAGCTTTATTTGGTAGTCCAGACGTGTTAATCATGGATGAGCCTACCAATGATTTAGATTTTGAAACTATTTCTTGGTTAGAAAATTTCTTGGCTAACTATGATAATACTGTAATAGTTGTATCTCACGACCGTCACTTTTTAGATGCTGTTTGTACACATATTTCTGATATTGATTTTGGAAAGATTAACCACTTTTCAGGAAATTATACTTTCTGGTACGAATCTAGCCAGTTGGCGGCAAAGCAAAGAGCACAACAAAATAAGAAAGCTGAAGACAAGAAGAAAGAACTAGAAGAATTCATACGCCGTTTCTCTGCAAACGTTGCAAAATCAAAGCAAGCCACTTCTCGTAAGAAAATGATTGAGAAGTTAAATGTTGAGGAAATTAAACCTTCAAGTCGTCGTTATCCAGCGATTATTTTTGAAAGAGATAGAGAAGCAGGGGATCAAATTTTAAATGTAGAAGGATTGTCAGCTAAAGATGCAGAGGGAGATTTATTATTTTCTAATGTTGATATTAATTTAAATAGAGGAGATAAAGTAGCTGTTATTTCTAAAAATTCTAAAGCAACAACTGCTTTTTATCAAATAATAGCAGGAAACGAAGATGCTTTAGAAGGAAGTTATAATTGGGGAGTAACAACTACACAATCGTATCTACCGTCTGATAATTCAGAGTTTTTCCAAAATGGAGATTTAAATCTAGTAGATTGGTTACGTCAATATGCTAAAACAGAAGAAGAGAGAGAGGAAGTCTTTTTACGTGGATTTTTAGGAAAAATGATTTTCTCTGGAGAAGAAGCTTTAAAGAAAAGTAACGTTTTATCTGGAGGAGAAAAGGTTCGTTGTATGTTATCTAGAATGATGATGACAAGAGCGAATATATTAAACTTAGATGAACCAACAAATCACTTAGATTTAGAATCAATTCAATCTTTAAACAACTCGTTGATTAATTTTAAAGGGACTGTTTTATTTACAACACATGACCACGAGTTTGCGCAAACTGTAGCAAATAGAATTATTGAAATTACACCAAACGGAGTAATCGATAAATATGCAACTTTTGATGAGTATTTAGATGATCCTAAAGTAAAGGAATTAAGAGAAAAAATGTATGCATAAATTTGTGTAATTAAAAAACAAAAAAGGAAGCTATTTAGCTTCCTTTTTTGTTTTTATTCCTTCTTTATAGGACTTATAATATCAACATCACTAAAAGCAATTGCACCACGAATAATTCCATCAATATTAGATTTTAACGCTTCAATCAATTGCATTTTTAATTGAGATTTATGATAAATTAAACTCACTTCTCTCGCAGGTGGCGGTGTTTCAAATTCTCTTAAATGATTTTTATCGTTTTCATTTAAGTCGAGTGTATTTAAATAGGGAAGTAAAGTCATTCCCAAACCATCCTTTGACAACTTAATTAAAGTATCAAAACTTCCACTTTCTAATTGAAATCTTTTATGCTCATCTTTTTTATTCATTTTACACAGGTTAATGACACTATTTTTAAAACAGTGTCCATCTTCTAAAAGTAAAATGTCTTCTAATTCCAAATCCTCTACAGCTAACTTTTCCTTTTCATATAATCTATGTTCATTTGGTATTAAACCAACAAAAGGCTCATAATATAAAACACGTTCTTTGATAGCTTCATTTCCTAAAGGCGTAGCGGCAATAGCAGCATCAATATAACCATCAGTAAGTTTTCTGATAATTTCTTCAGTTGTTAGTTCTTCAATAATCAACTGAACTTTTGGGTAAGTCTTAGTGAAATGTTTAAGAAACATAGGAAGTAATGTTGGCATGATAGTAGGAATAATTCCTAATTTAAATTCACCTCCGATATATCCTTTTTGTTGATGAACAATATCTATAATTCTATTACTTTCATCAACAATTACTTTCGCTTGCTCAACAATTTTTCTTCCAACTGGGGTTAATTCAATTGGTTTTTTTGAACGATTAAAAATTTTAGCATCTAGCTCTTCTTCAAGTTTTTGTATTTGCATACTGAGCGTTGGTTGAGTAACAAAACAATGTTCAGCGGCAACGGTAAAATTTTTGTGTTCAGCTACAGCTAATGTATATTTTAGTTGTGTGATTGTCATTAATAATAATTTTCGATAAAGATATTAAAACTATCAATTATGCTAATGGTTAAACACTTTTATTTTGAACTAATTTTGTAAAACAAAACAACAAAAATTATAAAGATGGCAAAGACGAACATAGGATTGGATATAGAAAAATCAAATAAATTAGCAGAAGATTTGAATACGTTATTAGCAAATTTTCAACTGTATTATCAGAACTTAAGAGGGTTACACTGGAATATTAAAGGGAAAAACTTTTTTGAACTTCACGTAAAGTTTGAAGAATTATATACCGATTCTCAGTTAAAAATAGATTTAATCGCTGAAAGAGTTTTAACATTACAAGGAGAACCATTACATACTTTTGAAGATTATATTAAGACAGGAGCTGTGCCCGTAGGAAAGAGCATTAGTAAAGATGAAGAAGCAATTACGCTAATTGTAAATTCATTAACTGAGTTATTAAAAATAGAAAGAAATATCCTTAATACTTCTGACGATGCTAATGATGAAGGTACAAATTCAATGATGAGTGATTTTATTACAGAACAAGAAAAAACGGTTTGGATGTTAAATGCTTGGTTAGGTAACTAGGATTAACAAAAAAATTACATATTTTGTAGTTAGAGCGGCCTTTTTATGGTCGCTTTTTTTATATACACTTTTTTAAATTACTGTTTTTCAGTGTTTAATTTAGTTTTTGTGTTGGTTTAAGCTATTTATTTAAAACAATTCTAATTATTAAGGCTAAGTTCAATTTTGTAACAGTTTCTTAAAAAGAAATTAAAATTTGATTGATTTAAACTTTAATCTGCTTGTCTTGTTTTGTACCAACAAAAAACAAAACTTAAATAAGGACATTATGAAAAATCTTAAACTAAGCTTATCTGCGTTATTAGCTTTATCTATTGGTTTTACTACGCTTACCTCTTGTGAAGATCCTAAAGATGGAATTGACGGAGTAGATGGAGTAAACGGACAAGACGGTGCAACTGGAGCAACAGGTGCAACTGGACCAAACGGTTCTGATGCTTCTGTATATTTAGCATCTTCAAAAACTCCAAATTTCTTAAAAGTAACTCCTGATTTCGTAGGATTAAAAATTACTCCAATTTTATCATCAGAAGATGTAATCCCAAACACACCTGATTTCGTTTACGGATCAATGGCGGATGGAGCTGGATTACTAAGAGAAGCTGATGGAACGTTTACTTTAATTAATAATATTGAAGCTGATTACTCAATCGCGAGGATTAGATTAAACGAAAATTTAAGACCTACAGAAGGTGAGTATATTTTAAATTCAGCTGCTACAGCTGAAACTGCTCAATGTTCTGGTTCTATGATTTCTATGCAAGAGCATGGTTTTGGACCAATGTATTTATCTGGTGGAGAATGGGGAGGATCTTCAAAAGGAGTTTTCGCTACAGATCCATATAAATCAGTTGCTGACGCTGGAACTGGAAAATTATTATCTGCTTTTGGACAATGGTCAACTGAAAATGCTGTTGTTATCGGTAAAGATGCTTACCCAAATCAAACTGTTGCTTTTATTGGTGATGATCATTCTGATAATGATGTACCATCAGGACAATTAGGAATGTATGTTGGAAACAGAGGAGATTTAGAAGGAGGTAAATTATACGGATTAAAAGTTTCTACTGCTGGAATCACTTACGAAGTTGATATGGTTGAAGGAACTGAGTATGATGCTGAATTTGTTGAATTAACGGAAACTGAAATCAATGCATTAGATGCTGAAGCTAAATCTAAAGGAGTTATGGGATTCTCACGCTTAGAAGATATTGATTGGAGAAGAGGTTCTGCAGGTAATCAAAGAGAACTTTATTTCGCTGTAACAGGAAGAAACAAATCTGGATTAGCTGGTAAAGGAACTTTCTTAGGTCGTATTTATAAGGTTGTTTTAAACGATACTGATCCTACAGGAGCTGCTAAAATTACATGTGTTTTAGATGGAGATAAAGTTGGTGGTAAAGCTGATGGATTCCATTCACCTGATAATATTTTAGTAACTGAAAACTATGCTTACATTCAAGAAGATCCAAACGGATATTTAGATACTTCAGTAAACGGATTTGCTAAATTATATCAGTACAACTTAAATACTGGAGAGATTAAAACTGTATTAGAATGTGACCAAAATAGAGCTGCTGATATGGGATATGGTTCAAACACAAGAAACTGGGAAATTACAGGAATGATTGATGTTACTGAAATTGTTAATAACGGTAAGAATACATTTATCCTGATTACTCAAAATCACGGATGGGAGCCAGCTGATGGAACTTCATTTACAGATCCAATGGCAAATCCTGATTTAGGAAACAGAAAAGAAGGTTCTGTTTTACATGTTATCACTGGATTAGAAAGATAATAATGAAAGACATATTTAGTCGTGCTAAGGCATACCTTTGTGTATGTCTTTTGCTTTTGATAGTGGGATGCGGTAAAGAAGAAAAAAAATATGTATCTATAGATCCATTTTCTAAAAATATTTCTGCTTTATATAATGAATATTTAACGAATGCAATTGTAAGTTTAGAGAAGTTAAACTTAGAAATTCCTTCTGAGGAAAGAAAGGAGCATTACAAGGAAGCTCGCAAATATTTAAAGATGATGGAGCCGATTTTAGCGTATTCGGATAAGGATAATTATAAATCTTTAAATGCTCCAAATATTATTCAAGTAAAGGGTGAAGAATCTCAAGATACTAGAGTAATTAATCCAATCGGTTTTCAAGTTATTGAAGAGAATCTTTATGAAGAGGAGATTGATACAGTTACTTTAACTCGAGCGATTAATGTAACAAGAGATCGATTAAAATTAATTAAGGAAAATTTTTCTTTAAAGTTGAAAGATTACCATATTATTTGGTTGATTAGAGAACAAATTGTAAGAATTGCAACAACAGGAATTACTGGTTTTGATTCTCCAGTATTAAGTCAATCGTTATTAGAAAGTAAATATTCTTATAATACCTTAATTGAGATTGTTAAAATGAATGAAAACAAATTTAAATCAAATGAACTCAAAGATAAATTCATTAAAGAAATTATAGCTGCTCAAAAAGATTTAGATCATGATTTCGATACTTTTGATCGTTTTACATTCATAAAACAGCATACAGATAAACAGTTGAAATTATTAGTTGAGGTTCAAAAAGATTGGAATGTAAAATTTCCTTTTGAAATGGCTTTGTCAAATACATTAACAACTCTTTTTTCTAAGGATGCTTTAAATATCAATTACTTTTCTGATCAATTAAGTGACACAACAAATCTTGCTCAAAAAGTTGAGTTCGGTAAAGAATTATTTAATGATAAATCGTTGTCTAAAGATTATTCAATGGCTTGTGCTACTTGTCATATAAAGGAATTGGCATTTACAGATGGTAAGAAAACATTTGATAAAAACCAAACTAGAAATACACCTACCGTTGCTTATTCGGCTTATCAGCAAGCATTTTTTACAGATGCGAGAGCTGGTAGTTTAGAAGGTCAGGTTATTGGAGTTGTGAAAAATCATAATGAATTTAATATGTCTATGGATTCTATTGTGAGCAGAGTTCAACAAAATGATTTTTACAAAAATAAACTTGAGAAATTGTATAACAATAAAAGGATTGATTACAATATTAGACATGCGATTGCTTCATATATCAGGAGTTTAAATCCTTTTAATTCTAAATTTGATAAAAACATTAGAGGAGAAGAAAATACGTTAACTAAAGAAGAACAGTTAGGTTTTAATTTGTTTATGGGAAAAGCAATGTGTGCAACATGTCATTTTGCTCCAGTTTTCAACGGAACGGTTCCACCAAATTACACAGATACAGAACTTGAGTTTATTGGAGTTCCAGCAACTACCGATACTATAAATGCTCAATTATCTCCAGATTTGGGTAGATATGAATTGTTTAAAACTTCAGAAAGAAAGCATTTTTTCAAAACTCCAACAGTTAGGAACGCTGGAGTTACGGCTCCATACATGCATAATGGAGTTTATGTAAACTTAGAGGAAGTAATTAATTTTTACAATATTGGAGGTGCTGCTGGTTTAGGAATTAAAAATGATTATCAAACTTTGCCCTTTGACAATTTAAGTTTAACAGCAAAAGAAATTGATGCATTAGTAGCATTTACCAAAACGCTTACAGATACAGGATATTAAGAAGCCCAAACAAGTTTTAAAAACTCCTTGATCATACTCAAGGAGTTTTATTTACGTTAAAAATGTAATTTTAGAAAATATCTTCGACCAAATATCCTTAGATTTATTGTCCATGAGAAAACGAATATCATTATTCTTACTAGTAGTTTTAGTATTTGCTTGTAAAACCGAAATAAAAAAAGAGGTTAATGACGAGGTTAAGAAAGAAGTTGAAAAAGAAGCAACGTATCCAAAAGCTTTAGAGGATGTTCTTCAAAAGCATGGAGGTTTAGATGCTTGGAGAAAAGCCAAAAGTTTAACGTACAAAGTAAAAGGACAGGAGCACATGACTGACCTACAAACAAGAAAAGCAGTTATTCATGGTGAAAATTTTTCATTAGGATATGATGGAAAAGAAGTATGGTTAAGTCAAAAAGACTCAACAGCGTTTAAAGGAAATCCTGAATTTTATTATAACTTATATTTCTACTTTTATGCAATGCCTTTTGTATTAGCTGACGATGGTATTGTATATTCAGAGATGGATCCAATTACTTTTGAAGGAATTACTTATCCTGGAATTAAAATATCATACAAAGCAAACGTAGGAGTTTCTCCAGATGATAATTATTTTATATTTTACCATCCTGAAACAAAACAAATGGCTTGGTTAGGTTACACTGTAACGTATTATAGTAAAAAGCCTTCTAAGAAGTTTAATATCATTAGATATAATGATTGGGAAAACGTTAACGGTTTCATATTACCAAAATCTATAATTTGGTACAAGAAAAACGAGCAAGGTGTTCCAACTGAACCAGCAGGTGAGCCAACAGTGTTTTCATCAGCAATTATTAGTCAAACATCTTTATCTGATAACTTTTTTAGTAAGCCAGCTGAATAATTAAAACTATCAATAAAACAAACTAAAGTATTATGAGTAAAAAGTATATGTGGAAAAAAGAGTACACACTCGTTCTAGTAGCAAATCTGGTGTACATTGTTCTTTTTTATTTAATCACTAACGCATATACTAAATAACATACTCATGCAAACTTTAGACTGGATTGTACTTTCACTTACCTTATTATTTATTGTATTATATGGAACTTGGAAAACAAGAGGTAGTGAAAATGTAGAACAATATATTAAAGGTGGAAATGATACAAAGTGGTGGACTATCGGATTATCAGTTATGGCAACTCAGGCTAGCGCTATCACTTTTTTATCAACACCTGGACAAGCTTTTCATAGTGGAATGGGATTCGTGCAATTCTATTTCGGATTACCATTAGCAATGGTAATTATCTGTTTAGTTTTTATTCCTATTTACCATAGACTTAATGTTTACACGGCTTACGAGTATTTAGAAAGTCGATTTGATCTTAAAACTCGAACTTTAGCTGCAATTTTATTTTTAATTCAAAGAGGATTAGCTGCTGGAATTACCATTTTCGCTCCAGCAATTATCTTGTCAGCGGTGTTAGGTTGGGATTTAGTCTTTTTGAATATCATAATCGGATTGTTGGTTATTATATATACTGTGAGTGGTGGAACCAAAGCAGTAAGTGTTACACAAAAACAACAAATGGCAATTATATTCTCAGGAATGTTTATTGCATTTTATCTGATATTACAATATTTGCCTGACGGAATTACATTTGGAAAAGCACTTGAGATTGCTGGTGCTAGTAATAAAATGAAAGTATTAGATTTTTCTTGGGACTTGAATAATCGCTATACAGTTTGGACAGGTTTTCTTGGAGGAACGTTTTTAATGTTATCATATTTTGGAACAGATCAAAGTCAAGTTCAACGATATTTATCAGGTAAATCAGTACGCGAAAGTCAGCTTGGATTAATTTTTAATGGATTATTAAAAGTTCCTATGCAATTCTTCATTTTGTTAGTAGGTGTAATGGTTTTTGTGTTTTATCAGTTTAATGCATCGCCTTTAAATTTTAATCCGAAAGCACAAGAAGCGGTTATTAATTCTCAGTATGCATCGGAGTATAAAGTTTTAGAAGAAAGACATCGAGAGATTGAATCCGAAAAGAAAACGCTCATCTTAAATGGAATTACTGAAGATAACAAGCCAAAGCTTCAGGGATTAAACGAAGAAGATTTAAAGTTAAAAGAAAAGGCCAAGGAGATTATTGCAAAATCGAGTGATAAGGTAGAAACTAATGATAAGGATTATGTATTTATTCATTTCATATTGAACAATCTTCCAAAAGGATTAATAGGTTTATTATTGGCTGTAATACTATCCGCTGCTATGTCATCTACAGCTTCTGAATTAAATGCTTTGGCTTCTACAACAGCAATCGATTTATACAAAAGAAATGTAAAAGAAGAAAAGAGTGATCAGCATTATGTGAATATGTCTAAATGGTTCACTTTGGGTTGGGGAGTTTTGGCTATTTTAATTGCTTGTATTGCTAATTTATTTGATAATCTCATTCAACTTGTAAATATAATAGGTTCTATATTTTACGGAAATGTATTAGGCATTTTCTTAATAGCATTCTTTTTGAAATTTGTAAAATCTAATGCTGTTTTTATAGGTGCTACAATTACTCAGATATTAATAATCGCAATTTACTATTTTGGGATATTTTTACCAGAACAAAATGGAGAAGAAGCTTTGATTAGTTATTTATGGTTAAATGCTCTAGGTTGTGGATTGGTAATGTTACTGTCCGTTTTAATACAATTAGTAAGTAGAAATAGGGATTAATAGAATGGCTATAACCTTAAAGTAAATAGTATAAAAAACAAATAGCTTATTTCTATGTTATTTGTTTTTTAGTTTTCTCTTATTTTGATAATAGCTTTTAGGTGAGACATAAATAGTTTTGCGTACTTCACAAAAAGTTTTTTACTGTATTATTTTGGTAAGGAGAGTAGTTTTTATGACTAAGCTAAACTGTAGCTATAATTTTTAATAAATTACCTGAAACTTGAATTACTCTTCTAGTACTTCTTCGGTAAATTTGAGATACACTAAAGTGTGTTTAAATAGCACAGCTGTAGGAATGAATATAGCTCCTATTTTAGCAATCTTTAAATAGACGTGTATAGTATATTTTTAATAAGGTAAAAATAAAGGGAATAAAAAAACTCGAGCTTATGAAACCCGAGTCTTACTTTTAATTAAATTTAGATAGATATTAAGCTCCCCATTCTTTAAGAGATTCTTTGTTCATCTTAACGTAGTCTGCATTATTAGCTTTTTCAGCATGCATTAAAGAAGCTTTAGCTGCTTTTATTGCTCCTTTTTTATCTCCAGCTTTAGCGTGAATTAAAGACTGCTTGCGTAAATACCAAAAACGAGGTTCAGAACTTGTCATATCAACAGCTTTGTCGATCCACATCATCGCTTTATTAATGTCTTTACCTTCATCCATGTAATAAGATGCTGCTGCGTAAAATTCATTTGCTCCTGGTCCTGCCATTACAGAAGCAATACTTGATTCTACAGCCTTATCTGTTGGTACATTAAATTTGATTCCAGCATATGTATTTTCCCATAAAATTCCTAATACAGCAGAATTATTCGTAAGATCATCAATTGTTATTGTAAAAGACTCAACAGTCATTGGCATCTTTTGAACTTTAGCAGTTGTAGTTAATGCTACCTTCTTATCGTCCCATTTTCGAGGAGTTCCCCAGTTATTGGTATCACTGTAAAACATAACTTCCCAAGAAGTAGTTCCCGGCTTGGTGAAAATTGCATATGAACCTTTCTTTAGTGACTTTCCATCAATTGTAACGTCTTGACTAAAAGTTACTATGGTATTTTTATTAGCACCAGTTCTCCATAATTTTCCGAAAGGAACTAAATCTCCAAAAACTTTTCTTCCCTTAACTCCAGGTCTCGAGTATTCAACTGTTACATCAGTTAAACCTACTTTTTGCTCAATTTTAGAAAGTGGACTTGGTTGAGGGGTTTTAATTTGTGCGTTAACTGATAAAGTTAAAGACGCAACAAATAGTCCTAATAATAATTTTTTCATGATAATAATTAGTTTGTTTTTTTAGTCCGTATAAAATTACAGCTTAAACAGGGGATAAATGTTAACAAAAACTTAAAAAAAAGATTGATTCTTGATCGTATCTTTGTACACATGAAAAAATATATTTCCGAGTTTGTAGGAACTTTCTCATTAATTTTTTGTGGAACTGGAGCGATGACTATTAACGATGTTACCAACGGATCAATTGGTCATGTTGGAATTGCAATTACTTGGGGATTAATAGTAATGGCTATGATTTATGCTTTAGGAGAAATTTCTGGAGCACATTTTAACCCAGCAGTTACTATTTCATTTGCTTATGCAAAAAAATTTCCTTGGTCCGAAGTTCCCAAATATATTGTTTTTCAAATTCTAGGAGCCCTTTTGGCTAGTCTTATACTATGGTTCTTATTTCCTAATAGTGAGTTTTACGGAGCTACTATCCCATCAACAGACGCGATTCGGGCATTTATTATGGAACTGCTGCTTACATTTTTTCTCATGGTTACTATTATTAATGTTTCAACAGGAAGTAAAGAAGTAGGGGTGATGGCTGGAATCGCAATTGGAGGCGTAGTTTTATTAGAGGCCATGTTTGCGGGACCAATTACAAAGGCATCTATGAATCCAGCTAGATCTTTAGCACCAGCTATCGTTTCTGGACATTTTCAAGATATTTGGTTGTATATGATAGCTCCAATTTTAGGAGCCTTATTAGCCGTAGCTACGTGTAAATTGGTAAAGGATGATAATTGCTGTGATGGCGATTGCTAAATTTTACGCTATAAAAAGAAGAGCTTATCGAATGATAAACTCTTCTGGGGGAGTCTAAAAAAAAATTAGACTAGGAATAACAATAAGTAATCATTATAAATATTACAATGTATATACCTGTGAGTATCAGTTCTACTTTGTAATCCTTTTTAAATTTGTTATTCATTTCTTATTCTTTAATCATTTTCCTTAAAGCTATTTTTCCCTTAAGATCTTTAAGTTTTACCAAATAAATTCCTTTAGTAAGACCTGTTACATTTATAATTTTATCATCGGTTGAAACTACCTTCATTCCAAGGATATTATATATTTCAATACTGTCAATTTCATATTCAGAAGATTTCGATTCTATTTGAATACTGTTTTTCATAGGGTTCGGATAGATTAGAATAGCATTGTTGTATTCTAAATTAATAACGCTTGCTGTAGCAATGCAATTTTCGCTGTAGCTTGCTGTTGAATCTTTCACCCAAGTTCCATCATTTGGAGGCGTAAAACCAGCATCAATTTGAATACAACCTAAAGACGAGTTGTTATTTACCTCCATAACCGCAATATTTCCATTTTCACCATTAGCAAGATTTAAACTTGATAACGAATTGTTTCTAGCGTCTAACTCAATTAGTTTTGAATTACTAGATAGATCTAAATCAGAAATTTGGTTATTGTAACAATATAAGTTCACCAATTCAGTGTTTGAAGAAAGGTCTAATGACGCAATTGTGTTCGAAAAGCAAATTAATGAAGTAATATTTTCAAAAGCTTCAATTCCAGTTAAGTCCGAGATAGATTCATTGGAAACATTAATTGAAGAAGAATAATTTAAAGCTTCCGTCAACTGAATTTCTGAATCACTATTGGTATTAATTGATGAGTTATTTACTAGTGCATTTTTAAAGTTGGTATCAGGAATATTAACAATAGGAGCTAAACTAAAGTTTGCTGTAACTGTTTTATCTGCATCCATAGTAATATTTACAGGGTTTGTTGCACCTGTAATATCACCAGACCAACTATCAAAAATGTATCCAGTATTTGGAATAGCTAATAAAGTAACTTCCGTTCCTGCGTTAAATTCATTGGTTGTTGCATTTGGATTGGTATTTATAGAGCCGTTTGTTGCATTTAGTGTTAATGCATATTTGGTTATACAGTTGTCTCCGTAGCTCGCAGTGCTGTCTTTTAACCAAGTTCCATCTGTAGGAGGAGTAAATCCTGCATCAATTTGAACACAACTTAAACTAGCGTTTGTTCCAGCAAACATTTGTGTCATATTACTATTATTACCGTTTGCAAGATTTAGACTTGCTAGCTGATTTGATACACACGATAACGTTCTCAGCGCAGAATTAACAGATAAATCTAAAGCGGTTAATTGATTACTATCACAAGTGAATTCTACTAAGTTTGTATTATTAGTTAGATCGATTGACGTAAATTGATTTCCGTTACAATATAAAGTCTGTAATTGTATATTGTTACTTAAATCTATAGTAGTTAAATCATTTACAGAAAAATTCAGAGTTCTTAATTGGGTATTTTTAGAGATGTCCAATGAAGTTAATTCATTAACAGCGCAAACTAAGCTTCTCAAGTTTATATTCAAACTAACATCAATAGTTGTTAATTGATTAGTATTACAAGTTAAGTTTGTCAAATCAAGATTCTTTGAAACATCAACAGAGGTAAGTAAGTTTTCGTCACATTTGAATATTTGTAGCGAAGTATTTTTTGAAATATCAATAGAGGTTAATTGATTTTTAGAACATTCGAAAACTTGTAAATCTGTTGAATTTGTAATATCGATAGATGTAATATTTGCGTCACTAATAAGTAAGGTTCTTAACCCCGTTGCTCCAGAAATATCTATAGAGCTAAGGTTATTTTCACTACAGTTTAAAAAATTTAGTAGTGAATTTGAAAGCGCTTTTAGGGAAGTAATGCTGTTTCTATTACACGAAACACTTGTCAGGTTAATATTGCTCGAAATATCTAAGATAGTTATGTTATTATCGGCAACGTTAAGCTCGCTTAGGTTTATAAAAGCTTCAATACCCGTTAAATCAGAAATTGATGCACTATTTGCTGAAATTATTCCTGTAAAAGACTCCGCTTCTGTTATTTGTATTTCATTATCTCCATTGGTGTCAATAGTTGGAGTATGATTTAATAACACATTTTTAAAGTTAGTATCTGGAATATTAACAATGGTAAGAATTTTGCTTTTCCCAGAATTTAAATTATCATCATTTTTAGTGTTGGCATGTACTGATTTTACACTTACGAAAATCAATAAAAATGAAACTACTATACGTATATTAATAGTAATTGTTTTCATAATACTTATTATTAAAATTATTCCCGCTACAAAGGTTTTAAATAGGAGTAATTTTTAATATGAGTATTCTTGCAAGCTATTGTAGTATTACTGCAAACCTTTTATTTTCTATATGAATTTGGGGTTTTCCCGAATTTTTCTTTAAAGGTTTTATTAAACCAGCTTGGATCACTAAATCCTGTTTTGAATGAAATTTCAGAAATGCTTAAAGACGAATTTAGGATTAATTTTTTAGCTTCATCTAAGCGAATTGTTCTAATAAAAATAGAAGTTGAAGAATTGGTAGTTGCTTTTATTTTTCTGTATAATTGAGATTCACTGCAATGCAATTCAGATGCTAATTTTGAAGCATTAAAACTCGAGTCCTCAAGGTTTTCTTTTATGACCAAAATCACTTTAGAAATAAATGCATCATTTATATTTTCATTTTTTGAAGTAAGTTCACTTTCTATAGTTGCTCCAAGAGCATATTTTAATTGCAGTTTTTTTCTTAATTCGATCAGTTTTTCTAATCTAACAAGTAATTCTTCTTGATCGAATGGTTTCGTTAAATAAGCATCTGCACCTTGAGTATATCCTTCTAAACTATCATTTTTAGAGGCTTTTGCTGTAAGTAATATTACTGGAATATGAGATGTAATCTCTTTTTGTTTGATATCCATGCATAATTCAAAACCATTTTTCTTTGGCATCATAACATCGCTTACAATAATATCTGGAATGTGTTCAATAGCTTTTTTTAAGCCATCTTCACCATTTTCGGCATATAAAATTCGATAGTTATCTTCTAAACAATGTGTTAGGTATTTAGCTATATCCTTATTGTCTTCTACAATGAGTACAAGAGGTTGCTGAATATTGGTATTAATTTTAGTCGATTTATTTGCTTTCTGTTTTTCACCTGAATACATAGGAATATGAAACTCATCTGTTGCCTTATTTTCAATTGGTAAGGTAACTATGAATTTTGTTCCTTCATTTATTTTACTTTCAATTGTGATCGTTCCTGCCATTAATTCAGTTAATTCTTTAACAATAGCTAAACCGATACCACTACCTTGATTATTTTTAGTTGAGGTATTGTCAACCTGATAAAAACGTTCAAAGATTTTCTTTTGATGTTCTTCCGAAATACCAATACCAAAATCTTGTATGATTAACTGAAGAAATTCTTTGTTATTTTTAATTAGTTTTCCTGATTTGATTTTAACTTCTGAGTTCTCAGGACTAAACTTAATTGCATTACTAATTAAATTGGTAATGATATGAGAAATTGAGTTTGGATCGAAGTCCATTTCTATTTGTTCTTCACTTTGAAATTTTAAATCTATTTTATGAGTAATTGCATGTGAACTCAAACTTTCTACTAAGTAGTTAACATAATTGGTAATATTTCCTTTTTTATAAGCAAGCTTAATTTTATTTTCTTCTAGCTTAGAAAAATCTAATAATTGATTAATCAACTTTAATAAATGTCTACTATTATCTTTAATAGTATTTATGGATTCATCGACGTACTTATTCTTTTTTATGTTTTCACTCATACCTATAATCACTGTTAAAGGTGTTCTAAATTCATGAGTAATGTTTGTATATAAATTCGATTTTAAGGTATTAATTTCTTGTTGTTTCTGTACTTCTAAAATCGATTCCCTTCTTTTCGAAATAAAGAAATAAAATATTCCTGCTAAGGCAATTAAAGCAAATATTAAAGATGTTAAATACAATTTATTTTGAGACGATTTATTCTTGATTTCTACCTCTTTTAAAGCAATCTTGTTTTCATTTACAATACTATCGCGTAGTTTTTGTGTTGTGTATTTAAAACGAACCTCTTGCTCAATTAATTCTTTTTTAGATAATTTATTTGCGATGCTATCTCGATAGTTTATATATAGTTTATATTGATCTAGAGCTTTTTTATATTCTCCCTTTTTACTATAAAGCATAGAGAGATTTTTACTTGTTTGTTCTAAGTTTTTAATTCTTCCTTTTTTCTTGAATATTTCTAAAGCTTCTAGCGCTAGTTTTTCTCCGGTTTTAAAATTTCCTTTTTGAATCTGTAGTTGAGAAATATTGTCTAGCGTTAATGCGTAACTCGTTGTCATTTTTAATTCTTTTTTCAGAATAAGACTTTTTTTATAGAACATTAAGGCAGAATCGACATCTTTTAACCTTTGAAATGCTTTCGCAACATTATTCGTTGTAATGGCTAAACTACGGTTGTTTTTTGTAGCCTCATACCAATTTAGAGATTGTTTCCATGTATTTAAAGCTTTTGCATAATCTTTTTTATAGAAATAGATAGAGGCAACATTATTATTGGCAAGAGCAATCCCATTAGTGTCTTTTCTCGATAATTGAAGTTCATAACTTTGGGTATAATATTTTAAAGCTTTATCATAATCTTTTTGTTGTCTATGTAGCATTCCAATATTATTCAGAGCTAAAGCTTTTTGATAATTTAATCTATGTTTTTCTGCTATAAGTAAAGAATTATCATAATAATTAAGTGCTTTTTTATAATTTCCGTTCCTGTAAAAGTAGGCCCCAAGATTGTTGTAAATTAATGAAATACGATTTATATCTCCAATTTCTTTTGCCAGATTAATACCTTTATCATAATAAAAAACCGAAGAGTCTTCTATTTCCTTCTTGGAAAAATAGTATCCGATATTATTGAATGCACGTACTTTGATTTTTTTAAAAATCTTAGCAGACTTTCCTTGAGATAGAGCAACTTCTGCCTTCCTTATTACCTCTTTACTTAATGGAAGAATAGTATCTAAATTTCTCTTTAAAATATAATTTGCTAAATCTAATTTTGCTTGTAAACGAGTACTATCTTCAATGGTATTATTAATAGAAATTCGAATTAACGAATCCAGTTTTTTATCTTGTGCAACTGTTAGGTTTAAGAAGAAAAAACAAAAAAAAAGTAAAGAGATTTTCCTATATGTTAAATTTACAGTAATTGAAAGGCTCATTTAAATAATAAGAGTTTTTGTGAAATTATTTATAAAAACTAAAAAAGTCAAGTTTTAATTTAAAACCTTAGTGGTTATTGGTGTTGATTTTTAGCATTTTTGGGGTATAAAAAAGCACAAGAAGTTTATAGTATTTTAGGGAGTGGATGTTTAGGGATTCCTTTGGCGATGAAGTTGATAAATGACGGAGTAACTGTTAAAGGATCAACTAGATCTGAGGATAAATTAACTCATTTAAAGGAGCTGAATATTTTGCCTTTTATAGTTGATATTGAAAAAAAATATTCAATTCAGACTTTTTCAATATTGATGTGCTATTAATTATGATAACATCAAAAGAAATATAACCTTATGAAAACTTGATATCTCAAATTGAAAAATCAGCTATTAAAAAAGTGATTTTTATTAGCTCAACTTCAGTTTATCCTAGGAATAATAAAGTGTATACTGAATAAGATGAAACTATTGATGATGCTTTATTAGTTAGGGAAGAGGAGTTGTTTAGAAGGAATTCGAATTTCAAAACAAAGATAATTAGATTTGCTGGATTATATGGAGGGAAAAGACAACCTGGGAATTGGTTTGCTGAGAAAGAAATTCCGCAACCAGATGGATTTGTAAATATGATTCATAGAGATGATTGTATTACAATTATTTCTCAAATAATTGAGAAAGATGTATTTGGAGAAACGTTTAATGCTTGTGCAGATCATCATCCAACTCGTAAAGAATTTTACACAGAAGCTAGAAAGAATTTAGGTAAGCCTGAACCTAAGTTTAAGAAAGAAATAGATTTAAAGTTTAAAAAAATTAGTCCCAAAAAGTTGATGAATACTTTGAACTATGAATTCATTATAATAATTTATTGGAATTGAAGGAGTAAATCATATGTTCTTTCAATGAGATTTATTTTAATTGGTTAACCCGTAATTAAACTTTCTAATATGAAATTATATTCTTCAGAGATATGATTATTTACAAACATTTTTACGTCCCAGTTTTACTATTTCTTCAATTCCAAACTCGTCAAATTTTTCTAGTAACTTCATAGTGCCATGTTTCTTTTTAAATTCTAATTCTTCTTTATAAAGTGGAATTATCGTATAAATATCAATAGTTTTATTATCATCCAAAGTGATTTGAGTAAATTCCTCTGAAAGCTCTACAGAGTTAACAAGTAGTACTGAGTTGAAACCAATTCCTTCTGCAAGCTCATCATCATCCTCATGACCTAAAGAATGTCCAAATCCTAACCAAGTTTTGTTTGGATGAGGAAGTATCATTAATTCTTTCATAATCCTAATCGGCCAATAATTCCTTTCATCACTGAATGATTCGTATTCTAAATTCCATTCTTTAGGAAGCAATATCATTACTTCTGCATATTCAGATGAATCAATATCACTAGGCACATTCATGGGTAAAGCGCTCATACCACAACTCAATAAAATATTGAAAGGTCTATCTTCTGTTGCTTTTATAAAGAAAATATCTCTATGAATAGTTTCAGATTCTATTTCATCGAATACTACAATGTCGGTACTTTCATCAAAAAAAAGATCAAGATGATTATCTATAATTTGAACACTATTTGGTACGTTTTTGTTCATGTGTTTAGTTGAGTTTTGTGAAATAGCACAAGAGATTGTGAAGATATTTAAGATTATTAATTTTCGAGTTATGCTATTCATTATTTTTTCGAATTTTAAAGAATATTAAATTACTAAATGAGGCAAAATAAAGTACAATAAGTAAAAAAAAGCTACTAATACACTTATATTAACTATGGTTTTAAGAATTCCATATTTATTATACTTAAGAAGTCCAAATGTTAAGATTTTTAAAGTAATAAGATAACTTGTATATAAGATTAAGTTGTATGTGTCTTTAAAAAATAGAATTAATAACAAGCCTATGCTTAAAGGAACAAAGGAATATGCCAAAACAGCAAAAATATCGAGATAGGTAGCTTTTCCACTAAGAATTTTACCTGTTTTGAATAGAATATAAGAAGATATAAAACCAAATATGATTGCGATTAATACAGAGAGTAAAAACGAAACCAGATGAAAAAAGTACTTGTTAGTTTCGTAAGTATCATCAAAGTTGAATAAGAAATTAACAACTCCAAATAACCCAAATAACAAATAACTTTTATTAAATAACTCATCTTCAAATTCGTTATCCATTAAGTTAAATCCTTTGCTGCTCCAAATTATTGAGAAAAATATAGATTTCATAACTAATTTTAACGACTATCTCTTTTGGGAGTTATGCTTATTCTTAATATCTAATATGATTCCTACAATTAGATTATTACTATATATACATCTGTTACATGTGTACACTTCTCCTTTTTTCTTACTAATTACATCGACTAGCTTTAAAACATCTTTATTAAAATCGATTCCTTGTTTTTTTAGCGTTAATATTCCGTCTATGGCATATAATTGAATTTCGGTAACAGTTGATTTTAGCCATTTAACTAAATTTTTTGAATCTTTCGATTTTATGAGTTTTTCTAGTTTTCCTCTATATTCAGGAATTCCTCTTACTCGCCCACAAACATCTCCGTAAACAATATTTGTTTCAAAAAGTTCATTGTAATTTAAAGGATATGAATAAACTCTTAAAAATTCTGATTCTAATTCTTTCATTATTTTATTTGAACCTTCTTTTACTATTATTTCAGTTGGAGTCCATTTACCATTTACTTTTACATTTTTTAGTCTGTAAAGTTTATATAATGCAATTTTTCCATTCTGCTTTTTTATTAATTTTAAATTGTATTTGTATATAGTAGAAACAGATTTATTCTCATCACTTCTTACTGACTTAGTAAATTGTATAATCTGTTCGAAAAAGTTGTTGACCAGCTCTCTTTCTATATTGGTACGCCACTTATACTTAGTTTTTTCAGTAGCTATCTTTTCAAAGCTATTTAATCCATTTTCAACTTCTTGATAATCGAAGTTTTGAAAAAGACCAGATAATTTTTCCTCCTCTTGGGTAAAGGCATTAGAAAACCAGAACAATAGAATTGCTACAGATATAAATTGTTTTTTATAATTCAAGAAAAACACATTTTTAAATTGGTTCTTACTCAAGGTGGATGAGAAAAATATAGATTTCATAGTTTAAGTTGTGATTGATGAGTTTTTTTTATCCTAGGATCATATCCATGAGGTAAATTAACTGCTCCAGCATAACAATATACAAAGCAATTTCCATAATAAGATTTATGTTTCTTATATAATTGATCAGAAAAATAAATGGGTACGTTTAATTTTCTTTTATTTAGCTAGTTTATTTTGAATATGAACATACAAAGACTTGAATTTACTTGTCTTTCAACTTAACCGTTATTATGTAGATTTAGTTTGTTTTTAGATTTAATTTCAAAGAAACAGGATCTACAGATAAGTTGGATGTTAGCGAAAGCTTCAGATGTGTCATTCCATTCACCTTCTTCCATCAATTTATCATCACAGATATTACACCAAGCATTTAGTTCACCGTCTTCATAATCAGCTTCTTGTTTGGATTCAAAAGGTTCCCAAAAGCCTTGATTCTTTTTATCTCTTAAAAGATGTTGGCAAACAAAAGCATATTTTTGATTCCCATGTGTTGGACAATCTATATTATTGAAATTTAACTAAGAGTTTTTTATTTATGAGAAACTAATATTATATAGGTTTAACTATACTTTCTTTTTCTCCAATAATTAAATGCGAAACCAAAAACTAACAATAAAGTAAGTGGTAAAACTATATTGAAAAATTGCCAGAAACCTCGCTCTTGAAAAGCCTTTTTCTTATCTAAACTATTCAATTGAACCGTTTTGTTTCTCAAAGAAATTAAACCCGAATCGTCCAGTAGATAATCTACGGTATTTAATAAGAAATCTTTATTCCCAAAGCGTTGCTGTGTCCACTTATCTAAACCTAAATCGTACGGTTTTCCTTTTAAAATCTGATTTTTTGCAATATCACCATCGGCAATAACAACCATTTTAGTTTCAGGAGAAACTTTTTTATAATCTCTATAGTTAAATGGTTTGGTTCTATTTTCGTAAGCAGAATTGAAATTACCTTCTAATAAAACTGCTAATAATTGACTTCCCGCGGTATATTCTTGCTGAATAGGTTCTTTAGCTATACTCTCTAATTCTATAATAGTTGGAGCTCCAGAAAGTTTCGATAATACTGAGCTTACCAGTAGAGGTGTTTTTTTGATATTCTTTTTTAACGTGTCAATCTGCGTTGTAAACTGAAATCGAACAGGTAAAATATTTTTGGTTATTGGATGATTGGGGTTTCCTTCTACTAAAGGATGATAAAACCAGTCGTAACTTTCAAATTGAGCTTGATTTCCTAAATTTCCTGAAGCTAAGGTTAGTTTTGAAGCATATAAATCTTGAACTAATTTGTTGTTGATTCTAACTCCATAGCTGAATAATAAATCAGTTAAATCAAGATCTCGTCTGTAGGCCAACATTTTTCCTTCATTATACAAACTATCAGTATCTGAATATAAGTTGTCAATCATCCATAATGATTTTCCACCATTCATAATGTATTGATCTAAGACCAGTTTCTCTTCCTGTGTGAATTTTTGAGATGGTTTGGCTATAATTGATAAATCATATTGTTTGAGTTGATCAATTGTTTTTGAAGGATCCTTTTCAACTGAATCTAAAGTAAATTTTGCCAAGCTATATTTTTTACCAAGTGCACTTAAAAAGCTATATAGCCTTATATCTTCTAACTCACCATTTCCAGATAAAACCGCGATTTTTTTTCTTTTCTTTTGAGTGATTAATTCAATCGCATTTACGAATGAATATTCTAGAGAAGAAATAGCATTTCCTAACTGCTTCTCTTGCGATTTTGCCATTGTATTGGGAAGTAAAGAAACACTAATGGCTTTTTCACCATAAAATATTGCTGCCCAAGGAAATATAATGGCTTCAGAAAGTTTACCATCCTCTTCGACAGTTAGTTGACTTGGCATCATTCCGTTTTTAACCAAATCTTCTCGGATATCGTCTGGATTGATAAAGCGAAAACGAATATTTGTATTTTCTGCTTGAAGTTCTTCTAAAAATTGACGCGTTTCAATTTGTAAACGTTTAAATTCAGAAGGAAAATCTCCTTCTAAATACACATTTACAATTAAGTTTTTATCAAGTTTATTGACTATGTTTTTTGAAACATCTGAAAGAGTATATCGCTTATCTTTTGTTAAATCGAAACGCGTAAAAAGCGAAGAACTAATAAAGTTTGCTAAAAGTAATCCTACTAAAACAAAAAGAATCTTTTTCAAATTTTTACTCATGATCTAATCGATTTTTGGTTGCAAATAAGAAGAAGAATGTCACACTTACAAAGTAAACAATATCTCTAGTGTCAATTACTCCACGACTAATACTTTTAAAATGTTCGTTAAAACCAAACTGACGAACATAAAACTCAGAACTCCCTAATAAATTAGCAATTGCATCAAAGCCATAAAACATAAAAAATGAAATAAAAACGGCTAGTATAAATGCAACGATTTGATTTTTAGAAAGGGTGGAGGTAAATAATCCAATAGCACAATATCCTGAAGCTAAAAACAACATGCCAAAATAAGAACCTATAATACTTCCTAAATCTAAATTTCCTACTGGGTTACCTAATGCATAAATGGAATACACATAAGTCAATGTTGGGATAAGAGCTACAACAACTAAAAACAAAGAAGCTGAATATTTTCCTAAAACAATTTGCCAATCTGTTAAGGGTTTCGTTTTTAATATTTCAAGAGTTCCAGTATTAAATTCGTCTGCAAAACTCTTCATTGTTATTGCAGGAATTAAAAATAAAAATAACCAAGGAGCGATAAAAAAGAAAGAATTTAAATCGGCAAATCCAGCGTTTAAAATATTGAAGTTATCTTTTAAAACCCATAAAAACAGTCCGTTTACAAGTAAAAAAACTCCAATAACCAAATAGGCTACAGGAGAAGCAAAAAACGAGTTAAATTCTTTTTTAAATATTGATTTCATTAATTATAAAAATAAAGAAAATCCTATGGATGCACTAAATGTGTCAATAGCCAATTGATCTCCACTAAAATTAGCAAAGCTATCATAAAATGTATTTTGATAATTAATTGATAGCTCTATGTTTAATATTTCATGAACAAAATAACCTACTCCAAACCCTAAAAGGAGTTCTTCAATATTATTTTCCCACTCGATAACAGAAGGAATCATAGGATCAATAAATCCAATATTTTCTAGTTTCGAATTAGAACGACCAAAGCCATATTTAAATTGTCCAAAAAAGTTAAAATCATTCTTTGTTGGATAATAATATTTAACAAATGGTGCAACTACAAAGGTATTTGAGTTTGTTTCTGATGTATTATTTTCTGAACTAGAAAAAGAAAAAGATAAATCTAGCCCAAGAAAAAGATTATCAATAATAGAATAACCAACCTGAGGAGAAAAACTAAAAATAGTAGATGAATCATTTTCAAAGCTAGAACCTGAGGAATTATTTATAATTCGAGAAGAATTGCTTGAAAAAGATAAAGGTGTATTTAATCCTATTAAAAATTTTCCTTTTTCTGTTTGACCAAATGATGACGAGACAGTCATTAATACAACTAGCAATTGTAAAGTTTTAATTTTCATATTGTAATTTTTAAAATTTAAGGTAAACTTACCACTTTATCTACACTCCAAGCTAGTGGTTTATCGTTAAAAAATACTTTTGTCTCTGCCCAAATATTCTGGAATAATTCAGAGTGTCTGTAATTTTCTAAATCTTCTTCTTCGTCCCAATAGCTATAGGTAAAAAATATGTTTGGATTTGTTTTATCTCTATACAACTCTAATAAACGACATCCGGGGAAATTTCGTATAAATTCTTTCTTCTTATCAAAGTTTTCTAAAAAGGTTGGAATTGTTTCAGATTGAAAATTCATTTTTACAATTCGTACAAACATATATTTAAGTATTAAATAGTAGTAAATTCTGGAGTGCTTGGGTTTGTAAATTCAACAGTAATTCTATCTCTGTATCTCAAACCTAATAAGGTTGAAGCACCACCAACAGTTTTTAAGTTACTTCTGAAAATGGCAATTTCTAAATAATTAGCTGAATTAAATAAAGCTAATTTTTTTCCATCAAAAGCACGAATATCTGCATAATCAAAGTCTACAATATCATTGTATTGATTATTAATTTTATCAAAAGTGTAGCGTCGTGCGGTAATTTTAAAAGGTCTGTCTTTACCAATATCATTAAACATTTTTTTACTGATATTACTAATAACGTTGCCGTAATTATCAATATAAATAACGCCTCCTACAATTATGTTTTTCTCTTGATTCACTTTTGGTTGAATTTCAACCATTTTTTTATAATCTTCTGTAGCTTTACCAATTACACTTAATTTTCCACCTCTTGCAATAAAACTGGCAACTTTTACAAAAACATCCAAAACAGGAAAACTACTTTCAATATGATTGTGAATGTTTATTTCAACAATTTTCGTTGGATATACTTCGGAAGCAATCATAGAAATAATTCCATTATCAGGACAGATAAAATAATGTTCATCTAAAAGAATTGCAATATGTTTATTTTGAATGCTTAATTCAGAATCAACACCTATTATATGAATTGTTCCTTTTGGAAAGTTTTTGTATGCGTTTTTTAAAATATAAGCAGTTTGTGCAATGTTGAAAGGACTAATTTCATGGGTAATGTCAACAATTCGAGCTTCTGGCAATTCAGAATAAATAGCACCTTTAACCGCACTAACAAAATGATCTTTTAATCCAAAATCAGTAGTTAAAGTGATAAGTGCCATCTAAAGTGTTAATTGTTAATTATTTTGTGAAAAACTCAGTTGAAAATTAAGACAAAGCTACATAAATGAATAAAATAATTACTACATTTAAACATAATAAAATTAAAAAAGTATAGCATTTGAACGAAAGAGTAATTGAACTTACAGAAATCAATCCTAAAGAATTCTTTGGTGCTCAAAACAGCACACTATCCCTTTTAAAAACTTATTTTCCTAAAATTAAGATTGTTGCTCGCGGTAATAAACTTAAAATTTATGGAGATCCTGAAATTTTAGATGAGTTTGAAAAGCGTTTAGAACGTTTGATAAAGTACTATGATCGCTATAATAATCTTGATGAAAATAGTATTGAACGTATATTAACTTCTAACGGAAAAGAAGAGGAGGAACGTAAGTTTGGAGATAATAGTGAAATTCTTGTCCATGGAGTTAGCGGAAAAATAATTAAACCGCAAACTGAAAATCAACGTAAAATGGTAAAAATCATGCGAGAAAATGATTTATTATTTGCAGTTGGTCCAGCAGGAACAGGAAAAACATACACAGCTGTTGCTTTAGCCGTAAAAGCTTTAAAAGAAAAAGAAGTTAGAAGAATAATTTTAACAAGACCTGCTGTAGAATCAGGAGAGAATTTAGGATTTCTTCCAGGAGATCTTAAAGAAAAATTAGATCCGTATATGCAACCATTATATGATGCATTACGCGATATGATTCCTTCTGAAAAACTACAAGTGTATCTTGAAAACGGAACGATACAAATTGCTCCCTTAGCATTTATGCGTGGTAGAACTTTAGATAATGCTTTTGTTATTTTGGATGAAGCTCAAAATACAACACACGCTCAAATGAAAATGTTTTTAACCCGCATGGGAATGCGTGCGAAATTTGTAATTACTGGTGATCCTGGTCAAATAGATTTGCCTAGAAAGCAAGTTTCAGGACTAAAAGAGGCATTACTTGCATTAAAAAGTATTGATGGCGTTGGGCAGATTTATTTGGATGATAAGGATGTAGTTCGTCATAGATTAGTGAAGAAGATTATTAAAGCTTACAAGAGTATAGAAACAGAATAGATTTATGTTTAAAAATCTTAATTTACAAGAAATTCTTTCTTTGGCTTATATAATTCTAGTTGTTATTGGGGTCATAAGTGAAAGTATCTTTTATGGAGTCCTTGGTGTTCATTATTTGGAATATACTTCAATTTTGGATGCTTTGATATCGCCTTTCAGCTTAATTACAAGTGATTTAAGAGTTTTTATAATAGTTGTCTTAGTGATGCTCTTTTATTATCTATACATAAGGATGTTTCTTCCATGGATTTTTAAGAAAACTAAAAAGACTAAATCCTTAGAAAGTATTAAGAGTAAGAAGACTTTATATTTTGCATTATTACTCGCTTTATTAGTAATATTCCCGAGCATGAGAATAGGAATGTCTGTTAGTTATAAGCAAAAACTAAAGGATAAGAAATTTAAAAATGATCATACACTTGTTTTTAAAAGTGGAGAAGTATTAAATGTTAAGAAAATTGGTCAAAATACAAGTTACATATTTTATGTTCAAGAGGATGATACAGAGTTAACTGTTACTCCTGTACTAGATCAAATAAAGCAGATAAAAAGAATTCCTAAAAAAGATTAAAAAGTTTACTTTTGCCGTTTACAACAACGCAACACTAAATGAATACAATTAACGAAACGAATTTTAACTTTCCTGGTCAAAAATCTGTTTACAAAGGAAAGGTTAGAGAAGTTTATAATATTAACGATGAAGTTCTAGTTATGATTGCTTCAGATCGTTTGTCGGCTTTCGATGTAATTTTGCCTCGACAAATTCCATTTAAAGGACAAATCCTAAATCAGATTGCGACAAAAATGATGAATGATACTGCTGATATCGTTCCGAATTGGTTAGTTGCAAATCCAGATGAAAATGTAGCAGTAGGTCATCTTTGTGAACCTTTCAAAGTAGAAATGGTTATACGAGGGTATTTATCAGGTCATGCAGCTCGTGAATATAATGCTGGTAAGAGAATGCTATGTGGTGTGGCTATGGCAGAAGGAATGAAAGAAAATGATAAATTTCCTGACCCAATGATTACTCCATCAACAAAAGCAGATAATGGTGAACATGATGAAGATATTTCTAGAGAAGAAATTATAGCCAAAGGGATAGTTTCAGAAGAAGATTATCTTGTTTTAGAAAATTACACAAAAAAGTTGTTCGAAAGAGGGACAGAAATAGCAGCCAAAAGAGGATTGATTTTAGTTGATACGAAATACGAATTTGGTAGAACAAAGGATGGAAAAATTGTATTGATTGATGAAATACATACACCAGATTCTTCTCGCTATTTTTATGAAGAAGGATATTCGGAGCGTCAAGAAAAGGGAGAGAAACAAAAACAATTGTCTAAAGAATTTGTTCGCCAATGGTTAATTGAAAATGAATTTCAAGGAAAAGATGGTCAACAAATTCCTGAAATGAATGATGATAAAATATTAGAAATCTCCAACAGATATATTGAGTTGTATGAGCAAATAACAGGAGAGAAGTTTATAAAAGCGAATACAGAGAATATTTTAGAGAGGATTGAAAAAAATATTAGTAATTACTTAGAAGTAAAATAAAAAAAGAGAAGTATTTACTTCTCTTTTTGGTTTTTATTTGAATCAGTTTTGATTATTGAGGCATTACAACTGTATCGATAGCATGGATAATTCCGTTACTCGCTTCAACGTCTGTCATAATTACTTTAGAAATATTCCCTTTAGCATCTTTTAATAGTACATTTCCATTCTTAATCATGGCAGTTAAATTATTTCCTTGAACTGTCTTGATCACAAATTTTCCATTATTAGCTTTGATAGCCTTGACAACGGCATTTGCATCAAATTTTCCAGCAACAACATGATATGTTAATACTGCACCTAATAACTTTTTATTTTCTGGCTTTAGTAAAGATGGAACGGTACCTTGTGGTAACTTATTAAAAGCGTCATTAGTTGGTGCGAAAACCGTAAAAGGACCATCTCCGTTTAATACATCAACCAAGTTAGCAGCTTTAACGGCAGCAACAAGGGTTGAGAAATTTTTATTTGACGCAGCGACACCAACAATAGTTTCTTTTGTTTTGTCTTCCTTTTTATTTTTAATAGGATCATTATTATCATTTGCAAAAGCAATAGAGGTAGAAAAAGAAAGTAATAATAAAAGTGATAATTTTTTGAAATTCATAATATTAGTTTTAAGTTTTTACGAAGTTAGCCTTTAAAAAAACACAAAATGTTTAATGTTTTGTTAAAAAACATAAACAAAACATTATTTTTGAGAACCAATAAGAGATTATGATAAGTAAATTAGATATTAGACCTAAATTAGAGTTAACCGCAATTGGCAGAACAGAAGGGTTTCAAAATGTTACCTTACGCCCTATTTTAAAACTACAACACGATATTTTCATACTCATGTATAGGAATTGGGCGGAAAAGCATAGAGTGAAATTAGTTTCCATAAATCAGGATGAGTTTAGTAATATCCTTGAAAACTCGTTTTCTAGAAATAATGTTGTTAAAAATCAACTACTCGGAATTGTTATTGGCCAGTTTACAGTAAATGAATTTGAAGAGTATAAATTAGAGTCATCAGAGTATAATAAAAGGATTTTTACAATGATTAAAAAGAGACTTTTTGATAGCTTTGAAGAATTAAAAAGTTAATTAGTATATATGAAAGCAGCTACAATAAAAGTTTTGAAGGATGAATTAAAACATCAAAATCAAGATGAGTTGTTAGAATTATGTTTAAAATTAGCTCGTTTTAAAAAAGAAAATAAAGAGTTGCTAACATATTTACTTTTTGAAGCATCTAATGAAGATCATTATATTGAATCTATTAAAATTCAAGTAGACGAATCTTTCAGCGAGATAAATACCAAGAGTTTCTTTTACATTCGGAAGAGTATACGCAAAATTCTTTCTTCATTAAAAAAATTCATTCGCTATTCCAAAAAGAAAAGTACAGAAGTGGAATTGTTGTTGTATTTCTGTTTAAAACTTAAGCAACTTAAACCATCGATTTCAAAAAGTATCAGATTACAAAATATCTTTGAAACACAAATGAGAATGGCAAAGAAAGCGATGTACACTCTACACGAAGATTTGCAATACGACTATACCATGCTGATTGAAGAAATTGAAAATTAATATTTTATATAGTTAATTATAAATTATTTTCAGCCAAATAAAATCGACTAAAGCATTCATAAAATCGATAAAAAACAAAATTTTAAAAGAATTATTAATTTTCTAGTACTATGTGTTGATGTTTAATTAAAAAGAGATAAATTGAGGCAACAAATCAATCAAGTATGAGTAATTACCATATCAAAAATCTAGAAGAATATTTTCAAGTATATCGAAGATCAGTTAGAAATCCAGAGAATTTTTGGGAAGAAATTGCAGAGGAGCATTTCCTATGGAGAAAACGATGGGATAAAGTTTTAGATTGGGATTTTACCAAACCTGAGGTGAAATGGTTTGAAGGAGCTGAGTTAAATATTACTGAAAATTGTATTGATCGTCATTTGGTAACTCGAGGAAATAAAACTGCCATTTTATTTGAATCCAATAATCCTGATGAAGAAGCACAACATATTACGTATAAAGAATTATATGATAGAGTAAATAAATTTGCGAATGTGTTAAAAGCAAAAGGAATTAAAAAAGGAGATCGAGTTTGTATTTATTTACCAATGATTCCTGAATTAGCTATTTCGTTATTAGCATGTGCTCGAATTGGTGCAATTCACTCGGTTGTTTTTGCAGGGTTTTCTTCAAATGCCTTAGCTACTAGAATTAATGATTCAGAATGTAAAATGGTTATAACATCTGATGGCTCATTTAGGGGGAGTAAAACAATTGATTTAAAAGGTATTGTTGATGAAGCATTAGAAGATTGTACAACAATAGAGAGTGTATTGGTTGTGAAAAGAATTGATTCGAAAATTACAATGAAAGAAGGTAGAGATGAATGGATTCAACCCTTGTTAAATAAAGCTTCTGAGCACTGTGATGCAGAAATAATGAAAGCTGAAGATCCATTATTTATTCTCTATACTTCAGGATCAACAGGAAAGCCAAAAGGAATGTTACACACTACAGCAGGATATATGGTGTATACTGCTTACACGTTCAAAAATGTATTCCAATACAGAGAGAATGATGTGTATTGGTGTACAGCGGATATTGGTTGGATTACTGGTCATAGTTACATTGTATATGGACCATTAGCAAATGGAGCTACTACCATAATGTTTGAAGGAGTTCCAAGTTATCCAAATTACGGACGTTTTTGGGAAATTGTAGAAAAACATAAGGTAAATCAATTTTACACGGCACCAACTGCAATTAGAGCATTAGCAAAAGAAGGATTGGGTAATGTTGAATCTCATGATTTATCATCACTAAAAATTTTAGGTACTGTAGGAGAACCAATTAATGAGGAAGCTTGGCATTGGTATGATGACAACATCGGAAAGGGTCAAAGCCCGATTGTAGATACTTGGTGGCAAACAGAAACAGGAGGAATTATGATTACACCAATTCCTTTTTCAACTCCAACAAAACCAACATATGCAACATTACCTTTCCCAGGGATTCAAACAACATTAATGGATGGTGATGGGAATGAAATTAAAGGAAATCAAGTGGAAGGAAGGTTATGTATTAAGTTTCCTTGGCCATCTATGGCAAGAACTATTTGGGGAAATCACCAACGTTATAAAGAAACGTATTTTTCAACTTTTGAAAATAAATATTTTACAGGTGACGGAGCTTTACGTGATGAGGTTGGATATTATAGAATTACAGGAAGAGTGGATGATGTAATTATTGTTTCTGGACATAATTTAGGAACAGCACCAATTGAAGATGCGATTAATGAACATCCTGCCGTTGCTGAGTCCGCAATTGTTGGGTTCCCACATGATATCAAGGGAAATGCATTGTATGGATATGTTATTTTAAAAGATACAGGTGAGTCTAGGCTACATGAAAATGTTCGTAAAGAAATTAATCAAATAATTACTGAACAAGTTGGACCAATTGCAAAGCTTGATAAAATTCAATTTACAAAAGGATTGCCTAAAACACGTTCTGGAAAAATTATGCGACGAATTTTGAGAAAAATAGCTTCAAACGATTTGAGTAATCTGGGAGATACAAGTACACTTTTAAATCCAGAGGTTGTTCAAGGTATAATAAATGAAGCGCTTTAAAAAGTCATATTTCTAGATGTCAATTGAATATAATAGGTGAATGTTTAAGAGATTCCTAGAGTTTGGAAAGATAAATCCTAAAAGATTATTTATGATAGATGGAATAGGAGCTATTGTATCTGCTATTTTTTTAGGGATCATTTTAGTTAAATTAGAAATCCTAATTGGTATTCCAAAATTTACACTTTATTTATTGGCATCTTTTCCTTGTTTATTTGCGGTATACGATTTTTACTGTTATTTCTATTCAAAATTAAAATTAGAATTTAATTTAACAATAATTGGAGTTACCAACCTATCATATATAAGTCTGTCATTAGGAATGGCTTTTTATCACTTTGAACATATTAAACTTTTGGGGTGGGTATATTTATGGTTAGAAATAATAATCGTAGCGTGTTTAGCAGTAGTCCAATTACAAGTTGCTAAATTTTATAAACAAACGTGATTACTCTGGCTTATCAATAATCTTATTTTGAATTATTTAATTAATTAGCAAAAGATTTAATTACCAAGAGTGAAGATTCAATCTTTTTTACATCATAGTTTAGTCAGATAATATTTTTTCGGTTTAGAAAAATTACTAAATAAATCATAAAAGTAGTCCTAACTATAATAGTGTTGATATTTTTCGTAACTTAAAATCATTAAAAACTTACACAAAATGCCAACCTATAACTTAAAAATCAACGGAGAAGCGGTTACAGTTGATGCCGATTCAGATACTCCTTTGCTATGGATTTTACGTGACAAACTTAATTTAGTTGGAACCAAATTTGGATGTGGAATTGCACAATGTGGAGCATGCACAGTTCATGTTGATGGGAATGCTACAAGAAGCTGTCAATTACAAGTTTCTCTCCTAGATAAAGAGGAAATTACCACAATTGAAGGACTGTCCAAAGATGGAAGTCATCCTTTACAAGAAGCTTGGGAAGAAGAAGATGTACCACAATGTGGTTATTGCCAAGCTGGTCAAATAATGACAGCCGCTTCTTTCTTAAAAGAAAATCCAAATCCAACTACAGAGGAAATTCGTGAAGCAATGCACGGAAATCTTTGTCGTTGTGCATCATATAATAGAATAGAAAAAGCTGTAGCTAAAGCTGCGACCAAAATATCTTAAAATCAATAATCATGAGCACACAAAAAAACAATTTGAAATTTAGTAGAAGAAATTTCTTAAGAACTTCTGCATTAGCAACTGGAGGTTTATTAGTTGGTTTTAATTTATTTACAGCTTGTAAATCCGAGGCAAAGCCACCTGTTAATATTGCAAATTTGAATTTTAATGATTTTAATGCATTTATTAAAATAGCTGATAATGGTTATGTAACTATTTATTCCCCGAATCCAGAAATCGGACAAGGTGTGAAAACCGCAATGCCAATGATTATTGCTGAAGAGTTAGATGTTGAATGGGATAAAGTTAATGTTGTTCAAGCAAAGTACAATAATAAAGATTATACTCGTCAAGTGGCAGGAGGAAGTCAATCGATAAGATTTGGTTGGGATGCTTTAAGACAAACAGGTGCAACAACAAAGCAAATGTTGATTAATGCTGCTGCTTTAAAATGGGGAGTTGAAGCTTCTACATGTAAGGCTTCAAAAGGAATTATCAAAAATGCTAATGGAGAAACTTTAGGTTATGGGGATGTTGTTAAGGAAGCTGCTGTTTTAGAAGTTCCAGAAAAAGTAGAGCTGAAAAAGCCTTCGGAGTATACGATTATTGGGAAGGATGCTGTGAATGTTGATTTAAAAAAGATTGTAACAGGTCAACCTTTGTTTGGTCTAGATTATAAAGTAGAAGGAATGTATTATGCTTCTATATTAAGACCTCCAGCTTTCGGTCAAGAATTGGTGAGTTTTGACGATTCAGTAGCTAAAAAAGTAAATGGTGTTACACAAGTTATAAGATTTGGAAATAAAGTTGCTGTTCTAGGAACCAATACTTGGTCGGCAATGAAAGGTAAAAAAGCTTTAAAAGCTGAATGGAGTAGTGATAAGGATTTAGAAAATACGGAGGATCATGACAGAATATTAACAGGAATTCTTGATGGAAAAGATTTTGATGTGCCAAGAAATGATGGTGACGTCACAGCTGCATTTAAATCTGCAGATAAAGTAATTCAAAGAACATACCATTCTCCATTTTTACCTCATAATTGTTTAGAACCAATGAACTTCTATGCAAATGTCACTGCTGAAAAAGTACATTTGGTAGGACCAATTCAAACTCCACAATGGACAGCTGGAAAAATAGCTAAGGCATTAAATAGAGATGAAAGTGAAATCGAATTAGAAATGACTCGTATGGGTGGAGGTTTTGGAAGAAGACTATATGGAGATTTCGCAGAAGAAGCTGCTGAAATTTCTAATTTGACTAAAAAGCCGGTTAAAGTTGTTTTTTCTAGAGAAGATGATATGACGGATGGGATTTATCGTCCGGCAATAAAGTATAGAATTGCTGCATCCATTAAAGATGGAAAATTAACTGGATATCATTTAAAAGAAGCAGCAGTTAACGGAAATATGTACGGACTAATTCCTAACTTCTTTCCTGCCGGTTGTATTCCGAACTATAAAGTTTCTACTAAAAATTATCAAAGTAACATTACAACGGGTGCTTGGAGAGCTCCTTATACAAATTTCCTAGCTTATGCTGAACAAAGTTTCTTTGATGAAATTGCTGAAGAATTAGGTCAAGATACAGTGCAGTTACGTTTGGATCTTCTCCAAAATGTGAAGAATACCACTGATGATAGAATCCAATATTCTGGTCAAAGAATGGAAGATACTATTAAGTTGGTCGTGGAGAAAAGTAATTGGAGCGAGAAAAAACAAGGTGTTTACAAGGGTTTTGCCGCTTATTACAGTCATAATACCCATGTTGCAGAGGTTGCTGAAATTGAATTAAAAGATAGATTGCCTGTTGTAAAAAAAGTATATGCTGCAGTTGATTGTGGTATTGTAGTAAATCCTACAGGCGCAATAAATCAAATTCAAGGTGGAGTTCTTGATGGAATTGGTCATGCAATGTATGGTGATTTCTCTTTTATAAATGGAAAACCTTCACATAAAAACTTCGATACATATCGTTTAATAAGAATGAATGAAACTCCAGAGGTTGAAGTTCATTTTGTAGACAATGATCTTTCGCCGACAGGTTTAGGAGAACCAGGTTTGCCACCAGCAGGAGGAGCAGTTGCAAATGCAATATATAAGGCTCTAAAAAGAAGATTATATAGCCAACCTTTCCAAAAAGAATTAAATAATAACAAGGGAAAAATTCTTGTTTAATCTTTTACAAAAGTGAAAAAGGTGTCATTCTTTGATATCTTTTTTGCTTTTCAGAAAACTTCTACAATCTATTTTAAAAGCGAAAATGATATCGGGTAAATTGATAAAATCATCTTTTTTTTGCCATATTATTAAATCAATAATTAAATAATGCGAAATCGATTTTTCTCTAAACATATTTTTACGAATATGTTAATTAATTAACTTGTGTAAGTAAAAGAGTTATATTTTTTCAATAAAAATGAATTTTAAATTAACTTTGGAAACAGACAAATTCACAACAAAACAAAAGAATGAACATTAAGAAAGTACTCGTTGCCAATCGAGGAGAAATTGCAATAAGGGTTTTTAGAGCCTGTGTGGAAATAGGTATCAAAACGGTCGGGATTTATACGTATGAAGATCGTTATTCATTGCATAGATATAAAGCAGATGAATGTTATCAAATTGGAGATGATAATGATCCTTTAAAGCCTTATTTGGATATTGATGCAATTATTAAAGTTGCAGTAGAAAATAATGCAGATGCAATTCATCCTGGTTACGGATTTTTATCTGAAAATGCTGAGTTTGCACAGAAGTGTGAAGATAATGGAATTATTTTCGTTGGACCAAAAGTTTCGGTACTAAAAGCATTGGGAGATAAAATCACGGCTAAAGAAGTTGCAGTGGCTAATAACGTTCCAATTATTCAAAGTAGTGATAAAGATTTAACGTCAATTGAAGTTGCTTTAGAAGAAGCTGAAAAAATTAGTTACCCAGTAATGTTAAAAGCAGCTTCTGGAGGTGGTGGTAGAGGAATGAGAGTGATTAGAAATGCTGATGATCTAAAGAAAGCATACCCAGAAGCACAAAGAGAAGCGTTAAATGCGTTCGGAGATGATACTGTATTCTTAGAAAAATTTGTAGAGAATCCAAAGCATATTGAAATCCAAATAGTAGCTGATATTCACGGAAATATTGTGCATTTATATGAAAGAGATTGTTCGGTTCAAAGGCGTTATCAAAAAGTAATTGAGTTTGCTCCGTCTTTCGGTTTGCCAGAAGAAACTAAGAATAATTTATATAAATATGCTCTTAATATTTGTAGTGCCGTAAACTATAATAATATAGGTACAGTGGAGTTTTTGGTAGATGAAGATAACAGTATCTATTTCATTGAAGTAAATCCAAGAATACAGGTAGAGCATACAGTTACAGAAATGGTTACTAATATTGACTTAGTAAAAACTCAGTTGTTCATTGCTGGCGGATATAAATTAGAAGATACTCAAATTAAAATACCAAGCCAGGAGTCAATAACTATTTCGGGTTATGCATTACAATGTAGAATTACGACAGAAGATCCTGCCAATGATTTTAAACCTGATTATGGAATTGTCACAACATATCGTAGTGCTTCAGGATTTGGAATTCGCCTAGATGCGGGAAGTATTTATCAAGGAGTGAAAATTTCCCCTTTCTTTGATTCAATGTTGGTAAAAGCATCAGCGAGAAGTAGAACTTTAGATGGAGCTTGTCGTAAAATGTTACGTGCATTATTGGAGTTTAGAATCAGGGGTGTCAAAACCAATATAGCATTTTTAAGAAATATACTAAGTCATCAGACCTTTAGAGATGGAGAAGTTACAGTTAACTTCATTAAAAACGAACCAAAGTTATTTGATTTTAAAGAACCTAAAAACAGAGCAAATAAACTTATTAATTTCTTAGGAGAGGTAATTGTTAATGGTAATTCAGATGTGAAAAAGGTTGATCCTAACAGAAAGTTTTCAACTCCTAAAATCCCTCAGTTTCCAAAATTAGAGAGTCACCCAAAAGGAACAAAGGATTTATTAACTGAATTAGGTCCAGAAAAGTTTGCAAAATGGCTGAAGAAAGAGAAGAAAATTCACTTTACAGATACCACGATGCGTGATGCACATCAAAGTTTATTAGCAACAAGAATGCGTACTACAGATATGTTAAAAGTTGCAGAAGGTTATTCAAAAAATTTTCCAGATATATTTAGTATGGAAGTTTGGGGAGGCGCAACTTTTGATGTTTGTTTGCGTTTTTTGCAAGAGAATCCATGGGAACGTTTAGCTTTGTTAAGACAAGCTATGCCGAATGTTTTATTGCAAATGCTAATTAGAGGATCCAACGGAGTTGGTTATACTGCTTATCCAGATAATTTGATTGAAAAATTTGTTGAGAAATCTTGGGAAACTGGTGTTGATGTATTCAGAATTTTCGATTCGTTAAATTGGATGAAATCTATTGAACCATGTATTAAACATGTTAGAAATAGAACTGAAGGTTTAGCTGAAGCTTCAATTTGTTATACTGGTGATATTTTAAATCCGAGTAAAACAAAATACGATTTAAAATATTATATCCAATTAGCAAAAGATGTTGAAAATGCGGGAGCCCATATTCTGGGTGTAAAGGATATGGCTGGTTTATTAAAGCCACAGGCAGCTTACGAGTTAATTTCCGCATTAAAGTCAGAAATAAATATTCCTATCCATTTGCACACTCATGATACTTCATCTATTCAATCTGCTACATATTTAAAAGCTATTGAAGCAGGTGTTGATGTCGTTGATGTTGCCTTAGGAGGATTATCAGGATTAACTTCTCAACCAAATTTTAATTCGATGGTAGAAATGCTACGTTTTAATGAAAGAGAAAATCCGTTAGATATGCACAAACTAGCTGAATATTCAAATTATTGGGAAGCAGTTCGAGGATATTATTACCCCTTTGAGTCTGGATTAAAAGCTGGAACAGGAGAAGTGTATGAGCATGAGATTCCGGGAGGACAATATTCAAATTTAAAAGGGCAGGCAATTGCTCTAGGTTTAGAAGATAAGTTTACTGAAGTTACAAAAATGTATGGTGAAGTAAACCAATTATTTGGAGATATTATTAAAGTGACGCCAAGTTCTAAAGTAGTAGGAGATATGGCGCAATACATGATTAGTAATAATCTTACAATTGAAGATGTTAAAGAACGTGGAGACTCAATTTCCTTTCCACAATCTGTAATTAGTTTTTTTAAAGGAGATTTAGGTCAACCTGTTGGAGGATTTCCCGAGGATGTTCAAAAAATTATCCTTAAGAATGAAAAACCTTACAAGGAAAGACCCAATGCACATTTAAAACCAATCGATTTCGATAAAGAGTTCGAAAAATTTAAAGAGGAGTTTTCTCAGGGAATGGGAAGAGAGTTAGAAATTACAGATTTTTTATCGTATAAGTTATATCCTAAGGTTTTTGTTGAAACTCATAATAAACATTTGAAGTATGGAAATGTAATGAACATTCCTACTAAAAACTTCTTCTTCGGATTAGAAATAGGAGAAGAGATAATGATTGAAATTGATCCTGGTAAGAAAATATTAATTTCTCTTGTTCATAAAACAAATCCAGATGAAAATGGAAATGTTACTGTTTTCTTTAAAATTAACGGACAAATGAGAGTTGTTTCAATTAAAGATAATTCAGTAAGTGTTGAGAAAGTTGAAAATGTGAAGGTTGATTTAAATGATGAAAATCAAATAGGCGCCCCTTTACAAGGATTACTTTCTTCAGTAATCGTGAAAGAAGGAGATATTGTACAGGAAAACCAACCTTTATTTATCATTGAAGCAATGAAAATGGAAACTACAGTTACAGCTGTTTCAAGAGGAATTATTGAAAAAGTTCAACTTCAAGGAGGAACTTTAGTTGATACAAATGATTTGGTAATAAAAATTAAATAACACCTAGTTAAGTTTTTTGATATACACATAAAAAGACTTAGTTTTGCTTTTCCAAACAAGTAATGTATATATGGTAAAGGATTTATTTGATAGAATTAAGAGTGATAAAGGTCCATTAGGTAAGTGGGCAGATAAGGCAGAAGGATATTACGTTTTTCCGAAGTTGGAAGGACCTATTTCAAATAGAATGATGTTTAATGGTAAACCTGTTGTTACTTGGAGTATTAATGATTATTTAGGTTTAGCAAATCATCCTGAAGTTTTAAAAGTTGATGGAGAGTCAGCAGCTGAAGATGGAATGGCGTATCCAATGGGTGCAAGAATGATGTCTGGACATACAAAGTTTCACGAACAATTAGAAAGAGAGTGCGCTGAGTTTGTTGGAAAAGAGGCTTCTTATTTAGTAAATTTTGGTTATCAGGGAATGGTTTCTGCAATAGATGCTTTGGTTTCTAAAGACGATATTATCGTGTATGATATGGATACACATGCATGTATTATTGACGGAGTTCGATTACACGCTGGTAAAAGGTTTGTGTACCGTCATAATGATATTGAAAGTTGCGAGAAAAATTTAAAGAGAGCTACAAAAATGGCTGAAAAAACTGGAGGGGGTATTTTATTAGTTTCTGAAGGTGTTTTCGGTATGAGAGGTGAGCAAGGTAGATTACGTGAAATAGTAGCTTTAAAAGAAAAATATAATTTCAGATTATTAGTTGACGATGCTCACGGTTTTGGAACTTTAGGTGAAGGAGGTAGAGGTACTGGTTATGAACAAGGTGTTCAAGACGGTATTGATGTTTATTTCGCCACATTTGCTAAGTCAATGGCAGGTATTGGAGCTTTTTTCGCAGGTGATAAAGATGTTGTGCAGTATTTACAATATAACATGCGTTCTCAAATGTTTGCGAAATCATTACCAATGCCAATGGTAAAAGGTGCATTAAAGCGTTTGGATATGATTCGTACAACGCCGGAGTTAAAGGATAAACTTTGGGAAGTAACTGAAGCACTACAGAGCGGCTTAAGAGCTGCTGGATTTGATTTAGGTACTACACAAACTTGTATTACTCCTGTATATTTAAAAGGAGATATTCCAGAAGCAATGGCTATGGTTCACGATTTACGTGAAAATCACGGAGTATTCTGTTCAATTGTAGTGTATCCAGTTATTCCAAAAGGAATGATTATTTTGCGATTAATTCCTACAGCACGTCACACAATTGAGGATGTAAATGAAACTATTAAAGCTTTTACAGCTATTCGAGAAAAGCTTGAAAATGGTACATATAAAAGAATTGCTGAAGCTATAATGACAGCATAGTAAAAAAACTCGTGAGAAATCACGAGTTTTTTTTTAGAGAAAAAGTAAATTTGGAACTGTATTTGACAGTTGAACGTTATGAGAAAATTGTTTTTTTATTTTTTGATTTTATCTTCAAGCTTGTTAGAAGCACAAATAAAAGACACATTACCTCATTTTAATAATGATTATTTTTTGGTAAGAGACGGAGACAGTTTAATGATAAAATTAAACGAGGTTTCTGTATTACCGAAACACAAGTTTAAAAATAGAATTGATGTAAATTATTATTACTGGTTTAAGAAGAAAGTCTTCAAAGCCTATCCTTATGCCGTTTTGGCTGCAAAAAGAATTGATAGTTTAAATGCTCGATTAGCTAGAATTGAATCGAAAAGTAAAAAAAGAAAGTATGTTCGAAGAGTTCAAAAGTATTTGGAAGAAGAATTGACAGATCAGATTAAGAAAATGACTAAGACAGAAGGTCGGATTCTAATTAAATTAATCCACAGACAAACTGGTAAGACGGTTTTCCAAAATATTAAAGAATTAAGAAGTGGGTGGAAAGCTTTTTGGTACAATACAACAGCAAATGTTTTTAGTCTTTCTTTAAAAGATGAATATCATCCTGAAACCGAAAATGAAGATTATTTGGTAGAAGATGTTCTTCAAAGGGCTTTTATTGATGAAACAATTGAATTGCAAAATCCAAAACTTAA
>NZ_CP019335.1:1144387-1157776 GCF_002813915.1 Tenacibaculum sp. SZ-18
TGAAACCCTAGAATTAGGGATAATGTTATTATCATGATTGTTCCAGTAGGAGTAAAGGTATTGGTCAGATAACTTTCTATCCATGTTTTAATACCAAATACAATTCCGAAAATAAATAGAGGCAGTCCTGTTAGTAGGTAAAGCGATCCTATATTAAAGTCATAAAGAAAATAACGTTTTATTATTCTTTTCCCAAAAGTAACAGTAAGATTTTTTGAGAATGAAAAGAACATTTTAAATATATTCATGTTCGATTTCTCATCACCATAAATTGCTGGCATAGGAATATCAATTATTTTAGCTTCTTGAAAATATAATTCAGCCAGTAAAGAAGTTTCAAAGTAGTATCGATTGTGAAGTTTTGAAAAGTCGATTTCTCTTAAAATCTCTATTTTTATAGCTAGGAAACCATTGGTTGGATCGAAATTATGCCAATATCCTGTTGCTACTTTCATTAAAAAGGATAGACCTAAATTTCCAAATTTTCTTGCAGTTGGCATATTTCTTAAAGCTTTTAAATCTTTAAATCTATTTCCTTTACTGATTAATGATTTATTTTCAATTAAAGGTTTTAATAAATTAGGTAGATAATTAAGATCCATTTGATCATCGGCATCTACTTTAATCACAATATCTAAGTAATTATCAATAGCATATTTAAAACCTTTTTTAGTAGCTCCACCAACTCCTAAGTTTCTATCATTTTTTAAAATAATGAAGTCAATTTGATCAGCTAAAGCCTCTCTTACTTTATTCTCCGGTAATATCTCATTTCCACAATCATCAATAATGATCACAGAAGCAATCCAATTTGGAATTTTAGATACTACTCTTGTGATTTGTTTGGAAGCATTATAATAGGGAATTACAATTGCTATTTTATGATCATAAAAAGTGGAATTCATCTGCTATATTATATAGTAAATTTTAGTAATTTGGATTTAGAAAAACTAATATAAATTATTTTTATGAATGTGAAGAAAAGAAACTTTTTAATATTGTCAGTAATTCTTTTTGTTGGATTGTTACTAACTTATTCGAATCACTTTAAAAATGGTTTTCATTTTGATGATAGTCACGCAATTGTAAATAATGTAAATATTAGAAATATCCAGAATATACCTAAATTTTTCGTTGATACGAAAATGGTAAGTTCATCTAAAGACCATTGGGGATTAAGACCTATAGTTACTTCGTCATTAGCCATAGATTATTGGATTGCTGGAGGATTAAATCCTTTTTATTTTCACTTATCAACTTTCATTATTTTTATTCTCCTATTGTTTTTACTTTTTAGAGTGTTCGAAAAGGTTATTTCAGTTTCTATGCATCATAAATGGAAGTCATACATTTCTTTATTTGCAGTTGGTTGGTATGCGTTACATACCGTAAATGCAGAAACACTTAATTATATAATTTCTAGATCAGATGTTTTATCTACTTTTTTTATAGTTTTTTCATTTTATTTATATGTTTTACAGCCAAAGACTAGAAAAAACTACCTATACATTCTTCCAGCAATGATTGGTGTGTTAGCCAAAGAAACTATTATAGTTTTACCAATGTTGTTATTTATGTATATTTTCTTTTTCGAAAAAGAAAAAACTGTAGTGGATTTCTTTAGGCTTAAAAATTTCAAAACATCATTACAAATCATTTTAAGATTACTTCCATTAATTATTGGAATCATAGTTGTGCAATCTTATACGTTAATAAAAGCAGGGTCCATTGCAGGTTTATCAAACAATATATGGCATTACATTCAAACACAACCCTTTGTATGGTTTCATTATTTTGTAAGTTTCTTTTTACCATTCAATTTAAGCGGTGATACAGATTGGACTATTATAACAAATTTCTTTGATGATCGTGTGATTGCAGGATTATTATTTTTGAGTTCACTAATTTATATTGCAGTAACTTGCTCAAAAGAGAAAATTACCAAACCAATTTCTTTCGGACTAATCTGGTTTATGTTTGCCTTATTACCAACATCTTTAGCTCCTTTATCCGAAGTGATGAACGATCATCGAATGTTTTTTCCATTTATAGGACTAACCTTCAGTATTACTTATGCTATAGGATTATTTATTTTCAAGTATGATAAAGAGTTGGAAAATAACCTAATTAAAATGAGAGGTCTTCAAATTGGAATTTTTGTAATTCTTTCTGCTTATTCTTTTGGAACATACCAAAGAAATAAAGTTTGGCTAAACGATGAGACTTTTTGGTATGATGTAACACAGAAAAGTCCAAAGAATGGACGCGGATTAATGAATTATGGATTAACACAAATGTCAAAAGGAAACTATCAAGAAGCTTCTAAATACTTCCATAGAGCTCTACAGATTTATCCGAATTATCATACGCTTCATATAAATTTAGGTATTCTTAATGCTGTAACCAATAAACCTTTAAAGTCTGAAGAATATTTTAAATCAGCAATCGCTTTAAAACCTAATGACGATTTACCTTATTATTATTTTGCTAGAGAATTAAGCAAAAAGGGAAATTCAAAAAAGGCAAGAACTTTAAGTGAAAAGGCACTACAATTGAATCCTTATAATATTGCAAATAGACAGTTGTTAATTACAATTTATTATGGGTTGAAGGAATGGAATTTGCTAAACAATTTAGTGGATGAAACTTTATTGATTGCTCCAAAAGATGAAACAGCTATTATGTATAAAGATTTAGCATTAGGAAAAAAAGATAAGTTAACAATTAAGGAAGAGCAAGCAGCACTTAACCCGACAGCAGCAAAATATTTAGATTTAAGCTTACTTTATTATAATAGAAAAATGTATGTGAAGTGTATTGAAGCTTGTAAAAAAGCATTAACAATTAATCCGAATTATAAAGAGGCATATAATAATATTTGCTCAGCGTACTCTGCAATGAAACAGTATGAAGAAGCGATTGCGGCATGTGAAAAATCACTGACGATTGATCCGAAATATACAAGAGCTAAGAATAACTTACTATTTGCTCAGAAACAGTTAAAATCTATCGAAAAATGAGAAAAAGTACCAATGAAAGAGAATATACAGAGAGATTACTAACGAAACAGTTTGTTTGGTGGAAAAGATTACTTGATGTTCAAAGGCCATATCGAAATAATATCAATAAACTCGATTTAGGATTTACATTGGACATTGGATGCGGTATTGGAAGAAACTTATTGCATATAAAAGGAAATGGAGTAGGAATTGATCACAATAAAGTTTCTGTTAAAATTTGTAAGGAAAAAGGTTTAGTAGCTTATACAAAAGAGGAGTTTTTTAAGTCCGAATATTGTAAAAACAACTACTTTGATTCTATATTATTGGCACATGTGGCTGAACATATGACTGAATCGGAAGCTATTTCATTATTAAAAGAGTACTTGCCTTTTGTAAAAGTTAATGGTAAATTAGTTGTAATAACTCCTCAAGAAGCTGGCTATGCTTCGGATGAAACTCATATTCAATTTACAGATTTTAAGGTAGTAAAGAGAATTTTTTCAGCGCTAGGAGTTATTCAAGAAAAGTTTTATTCATTCCCATTTCCAAGATTTGTAGGGAAGGTTTTCAAACACAATGAGTTTATCTCCGTTGCCAGAAAAAATTAAACTATATTGTCTTTATGACCTAAAGAATAAAATTTCATTAATACTTTAGCAAAACGAGTTCCCCAAATATTTTTAAACGTTTCATATTCTTCTTTTTCACGGATTCCTGAATTTAAAGATACTGATGTTTCAGAATTTTCGTGGATTCTATGTTGAATCAATTTTTTATTTATAAACGTGAAATTACCCTGCTCCTCAGCTAATTTTAGCCAGGCTAACCAATCTAGTACACATTTATGTTCAGTAGAAAATAGCTCATTAGAATTATTGATGAGGCTTAAATTTAAAGTTACAGAAGGACAACAAATGGCATCGCCAAAAACCAAACTACTTTTTTTAAAGAATTTTGAACTATGAGATTTTTTAAGTAAGAATGGTAAGAGTAATGTTTTTTTGACAAAATAATTTAAAGAAATTGATCTGATTGAATTTCCAATTACATCTCTGTAATCAGTAAATAATATAGAAGATTTTGGATATTTTTTAAAAAAGTAAAGTATACTTTCGGTGTAATTATCTTCGTATATATCGTCACTATGAGCAATGGTAGCGAGCTTTGTTTTTGATTGAGATAAAGCAAAATTCCAATCATTCCCGATTCCCTTATCATTAGTAGTATTTATAATAAAAGGTAAGTTATATTTTTTAGCAATTTCTGCAGATTCTGAAGTAGGAGTAGATGTAGTAATAATTATGTAGCTTTCTACAGACTGCTTTTTTAAATTTAAAATGCAAGATTCTAAATAAGGAGATTCTTTAAAAGCAGGAATTACAAAAGTATGGTTTAACAAGAGAAAATTATTTTATTCTCAAAAATACTTAATAACTTATGTAAACCCAACCTTTTTTTGTTCTATCTAAATCTTGATTTCCGAATTTCAAAGTATAAAAATAAGTTCCCGTAGGTAACTTATCTCCTTTTTTAATTGTTGCTCTACCATTAGAAAATGCAGACCAGTTATTTTCGTAATTCTTTTTTCTGAATACAACATTTCCCCAACGATTAAAAACTACTAATTCATTCTGCTCATATAACTCTAAACCATCAAAAACTAAATTATCATTTGTTCCGTCCTCATTTGGTGAAATTAAGTAGTTATCGCTTCCTCCTAATTCAATATCGGAGAAAATTGACCCTATCGTAATAACTTCATAATTATCTGGAATAAAATTTAAAGATGTGATTCTTCCCTCAGTTAGATCGCCTTGAATATCAACGCCTCCAAGATTAATCCATTTATTTTCTGCTTTACTCCATCCAACAACTCTAAGAAATCGCAATAAAGGTGAAATATTTTCGATATTACTAAAGGTATCCCAAGTCAAAGTCACAGTAGTTTCTGTGGTTCCATCTAAATCCCAGTATTCATTGTTACTGATATTTTTAAGTATTTCTTCCTTGTCGTCGGTATTAAAATTACTTGAGAATGTAGAAGGTAAATTGGGGTTTTCGAAGAAATATGCTCCACTAAATAAAGTTTCAGTCGTTAAAGCTGGAGTAATCATAGGCCTTAACCTATCATCATTACCAATTGGAAAAATAAATTCATCTGTACCTAATACTGAAGCATAACCATTGATATGTCTATCATCATCTTCACCTGCATAAAGGTTGTGGTTAATAAAGTCTAAAGAAATAGTAGTATTTGATCTTGGCGTATTTACTCTTCCATTAATGAATTCTAATTCATTAGTTACTCCTAGGGAAGTTTCAATATTTACATCGTTGATAGCATCTATTTCAACATTGTAAAAAGCGATACGATTGGTTCCTGAGACAATCCTAAGATCACTTTCACTATAAAAACCTGCTAACCCTTCGTTGTTTTCAAAGTCTCCATCGTTTATTAGATCAGTATGAAAACCAATAGAAGCATTTGAGTGCATTTGAATAGAACCGAAATTTTTGAAAGCTGATTGAGCATTGGCACTGCTTACAAAAATAATCATCATACACGTAAATGACATCGCCAATACTTTAGGGATATGGATCATTTTATTCTTATTATGTTGAAACTTACAACTTCACTGTTGCCTTAGCAAAGCTAACATTTATATCCGAATTAATAATTATTATTTCGATGAAAAACAATATTTATCAGATTAGTAGTATTTTATTTAAATATCTACGCGTGAGTTATTAAGTTTCTTGCAATTGATAGGTTATAGAAAGTTTCAATTGCACAATAAGATGAGTTTTATTTATAGAAGTAAGAATTTTATCTATAGGCGGTGTAGAAAACTACGAGACTTTCATTAAGTATATCATCATCTCTACTAGCGTTACCTGTTGAACCAATAGTATAGGTAATGTCGAAAGTAAATCCACCGGTAGAAGTACCAGTATTGAAATCAAATGTATCTAGAGCTCCAGATAATACTCCTAAATTATCTCCGTTTTGGTTCCCATATCTTACTCCGATACATTGAGTGTTTGAAGAATATCTTGAAATGTCATTAATAGAGTTTCCGTGACCTCCAACATAAATAACATTTTGAGTAATTGGGAGAGTTCCATTATTTCTGGCAAATCCTTGCATGCTACCAAAAGAGTTTGCAATACCTAAATCATTATTACTTGTTTGATTATCATTATTTAAACCAAAGCTCTCTATGTTTGCAAACGCGGTAAAAGTAACTTGACTAGGCCTAAAAGGTATTCCTGTAACCTGTGTTGAAAATGTTGTTGTAGTTGTACCTCCTGGTGCGTTTATTATAAATGAACCCACATAAACCCCAGAAGCTGAACTTAGAGCAATCCAGTCAGTACCGTTGTAATAATAAAAAATTTTTTCATCTGTGCTATATGCAATTGTACCTTCAACAGGATTTGCAACAGTGTTTATTTGAGCTGTAGTACCACTGGGAAATCCTGAAACAGGAGTTCCTGGGAATACCTGAGAATTAACGGATATTGAAATAAAAAGTAAGAATAATGGGATAATGTACTTCATAATGCTAGTTTAATTTATATTCCTTTTTTAATCGCAGTAGTTTTAGTTAAAATTTGTTTTAATAAATTTAATATTTCTATTTGTCGTTCTTGAGTAGCTTCTATTGTTGAATTTTGGGTAATGTTGGTAATATTCAATGTCGGGTTGGTACCATTCAATTCTTTTAAAATACCAACGTTCTTTTGTAATATTTTTTTCGCTAGAAAAATTATTTCTTCTTGATTAAGAGAGGTTGATGGATTTTCTATCGGTGCTTGCTGAGCAACGAATTGATAAATACCTTTTGGGCCAGAAAAATCCTGAATTCCAGCCCACGTTGTATATCCGTCTCGTTTAACTTCTAATTTCACTTGGTTGCTTGCAAAGGTTGTTACACTATTACTTGTTCCTGTAAAATTTGATTCACTTAAAAACGTAGTATTTGTATTTAAATCTGTAATTAGAAGATTTGCACTTATAATATTAGAAATAGATATAAAGTTTAAGAATTGTGTTGCATCTTCTAAGCCAACATCCAAATTATTAATATTTGCTATTGATGATGTAAGATCAGATTCAACTTTAACAAATTTATCACAAGGAGAAAGAACAGCACTCCCAGAAAGAACTAATTGATAATCATTTAAATCAATAATATTTTCAGATGGTGTGACAAAAAATCTATCGATACTCGGTTCTGCTAAATTATTAATTTTATTGAGTTTTAAAAAATCATAAACTTCACAAAGTGTACGATTGGCAGAAATAGTAACTGTTCGTGAATTATGATTCACCGATATTCCAGAATATGCAGCAACTGTCCCTGTATTTGTTTCTGAAATGAAATCATCATTTGAAATTACAACATTGTCTTGAATTGCTTCATTAAAATTTTTGGTAACGGCGAAATATTTCTTTTGATAGTCGGCAACTACAAGGGTAGAAGTACCTCTATCGAAATTTAAACTTATTGAATTATCTATTTTTAAAATTTCCTGTGTTGGTATAGTCCCATTCGTATCTGTTATTAAATTATAATCAAAACTATTGGAATCATTATTATAAAGTAAAATGTTAATTCCATTTATTAAATTTAGACTTTCATCTGAAACAATTACATCGTGGGTATAATATTCTTTAACTCTTGATGCTGATCCTGAATAACCTGTCCAACCAATAGGTTTTATTGGGTTAACAAGAAAGAAATCTACACTTCTTTGGCTGAATCTCCAGTTTGTTCTTTCCCAGTCCATATTATAAGCTTTAAAATCTCCGTTAGAGCCAGATCCTCCTACAATTTGTGAAACTCCTCTTAATTTTAGATTTCTAATAATTTCGGTTTCTCCGGCAACTCTGGCACCAGGCTCAAAATTTAAGGCGTTATCTGCATTAATTGTAATGTTTTCAAGAGTAGTATTGGTTTGAAAGTGTAAAAAATCTGAAGCACCATAGCCTGAAAAAGTAACATCTTCAAAGTTAAAAGTATAGTTACCATTATTAAAAAAGTCACTTCTACCACTAGTAACTCCTAATAAATAAAAAACTCTCGTAAAATTGGCAGTATAAGCAAAATTATAAGAGTGCCCTTTTGCAGAACCTGAATAATGAATTGTTACATCGATAAAAGTAACGGTTACTCCAGATTGAGGAGCATAACGAAAAATTCCAGGAAAATGATACACAGCATTGTTATCAGTTAAAGTTCCTGCTCCTTGTATTTTTAATTCTGCGGAAAAAGTAATATCTCTATTTACAACAACACCTGCCGCTGGATTGGCTTGAATGAATGTTCTGAGTTGATCTCCAGTTGTTGGACCAGTTATAAATATAGTAGCTCGGTTTCCACCTGGACTACCTGTAGAAGGAGCCGAGGCGTTAAAACTTATTTGAGCAAACGACGATATGGAAAAGAATGTAATATATATTAATATGACTCTAATTTTTTTCATAGATAATTAATTAAGAGAAAGTTAGAGCTGTTATTGTTGTTAAGTCAGTCGGTTGGGTTCCTGTTCCCGAGGAATACGTTTCGTCATTTAAGCTAATTCTTGATAATCTAGTAACCATCCAACTAGTTGTATTAATTCTAACAGATATGTAGTAATAATTTGAATCCTCAAAAAACAATTCGTTATCTACAATTACTTTACTATTTTCACTGAATAGTTTTACCCATTTAGATCCATCGTAGTAATAAAATATTTTTTCATCAGTACTATATACAATTAAACTTTCTATTGTCGATATCGCTTGAATTTGAGCCGTAGTTGCTCTAGGAAAACCTGCTACAGGTTCACCTGGTAGAACTTGGCCTTCCATTTTGAAAGAAGCAAGTATTATAATTAAAAGGAACAATAATTTCTTCATTATTTTATCTTCTATCTTCTATCTTCTATCTTCTATCTTCTATCTTCTATCTTCTATCTTCTATCTTCTATCTTTTATTCAATAATAAATTGGTTTGCATTAATGGTACTTCCTATTGTATATCCATCTGGATTTGTTCCCCAAGTAAACTGCATTAAATCTCCACCTGCATTTTCATAATACCAAAATTCAATTTTGTGTTTGCCTGCAGCTAAATTAATAGTTCCAGTGCGAGTGGTTGGAGCTTGATCAAACCAGTTTTCAAGAGCTAGAACACCATCAATGTAAATTCTAGAGCCATCATCCGATCGTGCATTGAAAGTAAAACTTCCAGCATTTTTAACTTCTAATGTTCCAGTATACATTAAAATATAACCATCAGAATCTGGTGTGATTGAGCTTCTTGCGGTATCATTTAATTCCGTTGAAATTGTTCCTTGAGTCGTTGATATTCCTAATGAACGTGGATTATCAATATTGGGTTGTGATGTGTTGGGAATATTCCATGTGTAATATTGTAATCCATTATTCAAACTAGATATACTATTCGATGTACTATTGATCTGCTGCCAGTTTGTTCCATCACTTTGTATCCATAAATTTATTGAATTAATAGAAGTGGATAATGTGTTTGATTGATTTAAATAATTCGAAATGGTTATTGTATTACCAGAAATATTCTTGATTACATAAATTCTACCTGAGCAGGTATTAGCGGGGGGTAGAGTAATTGTTAAATTTGCGGTAACTACAACCGTATGATGATCTTCATTTAGCGTGATATTATTATTAACTGAAAGTATTGATTTAGAAACTGAACCTACAACTTGGAAAGTAGAATTAGCAATATTAAATCCAGTCTGGGAATCATCATAGTCACTATCAACTGGAATTTCCGCAGTATTTAAATTAATACCAAATCTTGTTTTAGCCGAAGCTGTGTTATTGCTGCCTTGAACTCGGAATAATTCTTTATGAAATTGACCATTACGAAAATCATATCTTTTAAAAATAATTGGTTCAGCGCCATCGTCTCCAATAATAAACTCTAATCTTCCATCATTTGAAGGTCCACCAGACCCAATTTCAAACAAATCTGTAGCACCAGCACTTCCTTTTAACCTGAAACTACCATTAGTAGTTGTAAAAAACATAGGTTTATAGAATAATGCTCCAGAAGCTGCAAATTGAAGAGCAGCCGTATTTCCATTACCATTTAAATGTATCAAAGGCTGGTCATTGTCTGTATAATCAGGGAAACCTTGAGTTAGTCCAAGTGTTTGTCTTCTTCCGAACTCAAGAATAGGAAGGTTATTTGATCGGATTTGCATTCTAACATCATCGATGGTTCCTAAAAAATTAGAAGTCGAAGTACTGGAGTTTCCGTTTAATAACCAATTTGAACCACCAGTGGAAACCCAGTTTGTTCCATCGTAATAATATAAAATTTTTTGATCAGTACTATAAGCCATAGTTCCTTCAACCGGATTTAATGTAGCATTTATTTGAGCAGTGGTCCCACTAGGAAATCCTGAAACAGGGGTACTTGGAAAAACTTGGCTTACCAACCTTGAGACTGTAAATAAAAGTAAGATTATAAATATTCTTGAAATCATTGAGAACTAAAAAGGTTGTTTTTATTAATTTATTTTTTTTATGGTCATTCCAGTGGCATTGGAATCAATTACAACTTCCCCAGAATTATTAATAGTTTTTTCGCGAATTTTTATCCCATAACTTTGAAATGCGGTTAAATTAAGAAACACCGTTCTTGTAGCGCTAACATATCTTTGATTGGTATTACCAATCAATGTTACTATGCTTCCCGTATTAGCAATTGGATTACTATTTTGACAGACAACGACTTCTAAAGAACTACTACCACCATTATTGAAATCATTGCCATTTTCCTTACGTATTGAAACGGTATAAGTTATTTCATATAAGCCAGATTCTGTAATTTGAACTTGATCACTAGTGGTATTAGCAACAGAACCACCGAAAACTCTTACCGAGTTTAAGGGGATTAAAGTACCATTTGTATTAAAGTCTGAAATTGTTATAGTACTATCAGTATTATTGTATTTATCGACCAATGTTATTGTTCCAGTTCCAACACCACCTCCAGAAGTGCTATTATTATTCATTTGTTGCCAGTTCGATCCGTCGCTTTGAATATTTAAAGTGCTATTTGCTGCTATGTTGGAAGTATTTGAGTTTGATAGATTTAGATAACTAGAAATTGAAATAATATTGGATGTATTATTTTTTAGTATATACTGTCTGCCATTACAAGTATTTGCATTAGGTAATGTGATAATATAATTTCCGTTAATAACAACAGCATAATGATCTTCTGTTAACGTAGTATTACTGTTGATTATATCTAATGATTTTGATACAGATCCATCCACTTGTAAAGTTGAGTTTGCAATATTAAATCCAGATTGAGAGTCATCATAATCGCTATCAATTGGGATTTCTCCCGTGTTTATATTAATTCCAAATCTAGTTTTTGCATCGGCTGTATTATTACTTCCTTGTACTCTAAATAATTCTTTATGGAATTGACCATTGCGAAAATCGTATCTTTTAAATATGATGGGTTCTGCTCCATCGTCTCCAATAATAAATTCAAGCCTTCCATCATTTGAAGGTCCTCCCGATCCGATTTCAAATAAATCAGTTCCTCCAGAACTTCCCTTTAGTCTAAAGCTTCCATTTAATGTTGTGTAAAACATGGGTTTATAAAATTGAGCCCCAGAAGCAGCGAATTGTAAAGCTGCTGTAATTCCATCACCATTAATATGAACTAGTGGTTGATTATTGTCTGTATAATCAGGATAAGTTTGCGTTAATCCTAAAGTTTGTCTTCTTCCAAATTCAAGAAGGGGTAAATTATTAGATCTAATTTGCATTCGGACGTCATCAATCGTCCCTAAAAAATTAGAGTTGGTGGTTGAAGCATTACCTCCCAATAACCAATTTGTGCCACTTGTAGAAATCCAATTTGTACCGTTGTAGAAATATAGTACTTTTTCATCTGTACTATATGCAATTATTCCTTCAATAGGATTCAGGGTAGATTGAATCTGTGATGTAGTTCCACTTGGAAAACCTGAAACAGGAGTTGCTGGATATACTTGTGAGTATATATTTAATGAAAGAAAACTAACTAAAAGTACTAACGTATTTTTCATAAAAATTAGTTTAATATTGATTGCTCTAAAAGCTCTTTTATATTAAATAAAAGGTTCTTATCAGTCTCCTAAATAAATGAAAGTATTTACAACTAAATATGGTTGATATGTTTCAAATGGTTGATTTGATCCACCGCTACTAACAGTAACTGTATGACTATGATCACCTGAAGTACTAGTATTGGTTGTTCCTGAATCACCGAAATAAGTTCTATTATCGTCGAATCTATTCACAATTCTTTCAGTTCTCGTTTGTCTTGAGATGGTATGGCTATGGTTACCATTGGTTGTTGTAGAACCTGTAAAATCTAAATTCGGTAAATTGGCTCTTGACAGTGTGATTTGTTCTTGCCCTCCTAATTCTCCAACATTTTCACCAGAATTAGGATGTTTTAATACACGGTTTGTTGCATTGGGTAAAGTAGAAGTAAATCCTAAACTAATTGCTGTAGTTCTAGCATTGGAAGATAGGGTAGAAATATTCCTGCCATTAAGTAAATACCAACCATTATGATCGTTAGTCTGGATTCCATATTTTATGTCTCCAAAGTTTTGTGAAGATGTAAAAAACGGAATCCAGGTATTTCCATTATAGTAATAGAATATTTTTTCATTTGTACTATAGGCAATTGTAGCTTCAACAGGATTCGTAGTATTGGTTATTTCGGTAGTTGTACCACTAGGAAAACCAGATACTGGTGTCCCAGGGAAAACCTGAGAAAATCCAGAAAAACAGTAGGCAAATATTATTACGAATACTATTCTCATAAGTTCTGATTTATAAATCTTCAACCGTAAAATACCAGTTAGCGTCGATGAAATATAAGAAAGTATTACTTGCATATAACTGAACTGTAAATGTAGTACTGGTTTGTGCAGTTACCTGACCACTAACTTGGAAAGTTGCATTACTAAATGCAGTAATATGGATTATATAATCCGAATTTCCTCTATCTGGTATTGTAACAGTATAGTTACCTGCACTGTTTCTTGTAACAGAAGTAACACCTTGTGATCTTATCAATGCTCCTGTCGAACCATTAATTTTAGCGAAAGCTTTTATAAAAGTATCACCCGTAGGCCCTGTTGGTCCAGTCGCACCGTTAGTACCATCATTCCCTTGTGGTCCTGTTGGTCCAGTTGCACCATCGGTTCCATTATTACCTGGAATCCCTTGAATACCTTGTGGTCCTGTTGGTCCAGTTACACCATCAGTACCATTATTTCCTGGTATACCTTGTGGTCCTGTTGGTCCAGTCGCACCGTCGGTACCATTATT